>JAKBCJ010000324.1 GCA_021807975.1 Pseudomonadota bacterium
CAGGAAGGCGACGTGATCGAGTGCTTCGAAGTGGAGATGGTTCCGGGTTGAAGAAGCCAGCCAAGGCGGGTCCTACCCAACGGCAGCTACGCGTGGCGGAGGAAATCCGCCACGTCCTGTCGGGTATATTTGCCCGTGGGGAGTTCCGCGATCCGGACCTCGCCACATCGACCATCACCGTCACCGAAGTCCGCATCGGCCCCGATCTGAAGCGTGCAACCGCATTCTTCTCCCGGCTGGGACGGTCGGATGGCGCCGCGCTGGTGCCGGCGCTCGTCCGAGCAACGCCCTATCTGCGGGGCCAGGTCGCGAAAGCGCTGCGGCTGAGGGTCGCACCCGATCTGACCTTCACCCCCGATCAGGCGCTGGATTACGCGATGAAGATCGAGGAGCTGATGCACCGGCCCGAAATCGCCCGGGATCTAGGGAAAGATTGAAGCGCCACCTTCGAATCCCCATCACAGTCTGACCAGACAGACTACAAGTGGCTGCCGTGCGGGACTGGCATTACAGAACGCCAAAAGCCGCCTCAGCGAAGTGGTAAAGCACGCTCGGGATGACGGTCCCAGACCGTCACCGTGCATAGGCAGCGGGCCGCCGTGATCGTATCCGCCTTGGAATTCGATGCACTTATCAAGCCGCGGATGTCGTTCGTGGATTTCCTGCTGACCGAAACTCCCGGTCAGGTGCCCTGGCCCGACGATAGCCGCGATCCGGGGCCGCTGGATGGCGGAACGGACCCGCCCGGTCATCGGCACGCTGATTTTGGCGACAGCGTTCGTCAACAACAAGATTGTGGTCACCCGCAACGTCGCGGATTTCGCCGGCACCGGGGTCGCGGTCGTCAATTCCCCGGACATTGCCGGCTGATCGCACTGTTGGCGCAACCATAATCATTTGACCGTTTGACCGGCAGACGACGGCCCCTCGCCGGCTTGGTGACACAGGCCGGCGTGGTACATAACTTGCTGCCCGGGTTGGTGAAGATCACCGCCGCCCGTAACAAAGGTTCGCCCATGCACACACTCGATCAACTGAACGCCATGCCGGCAACCGAATTCGTCGCGGCGCTGGACGGCGTTTTCGAACATGCCGCCTGGGTGGCAGAGCATGCCGCCCGCGCCCGGCCGTTCGCGACAATCACAGACTTACACGACGCCCTGATGGCTGCGGTTCACGCGGCGCCCGCGGATGTGTGCCTGGGATTTCTGCGCGGCCATCCGCCGCTGTCCCCCAAGGCGCTGGCCGATCCGGGACTGACCGCGTCCTCGCGCTCTGAACAGGGCGGGCTGGGCATGACCAGCCTGGGTGACCGCCTCGCCGCGTTCGAAACCCACTCCGCCGCCTATGAGGCTCGGTTTGGCTTCCCCTACATCGTGTGCGTCCGCCGCCAAACCCCGCCGTTCGTGCTGAAGGGGCTGGAACGCCGGCTGGCCAACAGCCCGGACCAGGAACGCGCCGCCGCGCTGGCCGAAATCGGCTACATCACCCGGCTGCGTCTGGTGGATCGCGTGACCGGGCCGGGGATGCCGAAAACCGCCGGACACCTGTCCTGCCATGTGCTGGATACCGCACGCGGCAAAGCCGCCGAAGGCATCAAAATCGAACTGTTCCGCGAGGGTGTGCTGATCCTGGACTCCGTCACCAACCACGACGGGCGGACCGAAGCGCCGCTGCTGTCCGGCGAACCGCTGCGGACCGGGCGCTATGAACTGCGCTTTCATGTCGAAGATTACTATGCCGGCTGGCCGAACGTGACGGACCCGCCCTGGTACGACGTCATCCCCGTCCGCTTTGGCGTGTCGGACCCGGAAGGCCGCTACCACATCCCACTGCTGCTGGGGGCCTGGACCTATACGACATATCGCGGCAGCTAAACGCCCCACCCCTTGACGGACAGCACCGACTGATCAATCGTTCCTAACGATTGTTAGGCGACATCATGTCTGAGACCGTCACATCGAAAGACCGCATCAAGCGCGAGGCCATGCGCCTGTTCGTCGAACACGGCACCGACGCTGTCTCCATGCGGGACATCGCCGACGCCGTGGGGATGAAGGCACCCAGCCTCTACGCCCATTTCCGCAGCCGCGATGAGCTGATCGCGGCTCTGTTCCATGCCAGTTACAGCGATTACGGACGCAAGCTGGCCGGGGCCGCCGCAACGGCTGGAACCGCCCACCAGCAGCTTAGGGCCATGGTCCGCACGATCTGCGCCCTTCATGCCGAGGACGAGTTGCTGTTCAACTTCCTGCTGCTGACCCAGCACGGGTTCCTGGCAGAGGTCCGGGCGGACGACAGCAACCCCGTCGAGGTGATCTGCCGGTGGGTCGCCACCTCCATGCAATCGGGGGACATCCCGCCGGGGAACCCGACGCTGATCGCCGGCGCCATCATGGGGATCATCATCCAGAACGCGACGTTCCGGATGTATGGACGACTGACCACGGGACTGAACGACCACGCAGACGAACTCTTCGCCCTTTGCCTAAGGATCATATCATGAAACGCGCCCTGCTGTTCTCCCGCCGTCTGGGGCCGCTGTGCCTTGCGCAGACCTGCGGGGCGTTCAACGACAATCTGGTCAAGAACGCGATGATCGTGCTGGCCATCTTCAGGCTGGGTGCCGGCGGCGCCGGCCTTGCCGCGCTGGCGGGTGCGCTGTTCATCGCGCCGTTTGCCCTGCTTTCAGCGACCGCCGGGCAGTTGGCGGATCGTTTCGATAAATCCCGGCTGATCCGGGCGACGAAGGCGGCCGAGATTGTGTTGATGGCGCTGGCCGCATGGGCATTCCAGGCCGGCAGCGTCCCTGGCCTGCTGGCGGTGCTGTTCGGACTTGGGGTTCAGGCGACCATGTTCGGTCCGCTGAAATACGGGATCCTGCCCGATCACTTGTCCGACGAAGAACTGGTCGCCGGCAACGGGTTGATCGAGGCATCCACATTCCTCGCGATCCTGGCGGGCACGATCGCGGGGGGCACGCTGGCACTGCTGGATGCCGGCCCCGCCATCGTCGGTGCGACGGGGGTCCTCGTGTCGGTGGTCGGTCTGGCGTCCGCATTCGCGGTGCCGCGCGCGCCGGCGGCCGACCCCGGGCTGCGCATCGGGTGGAACATTTTTCACGAAACCGCTTCGGTGACGCGACATGCCAAGACTAACCGAACCGTTTGGCTGTCGATCCTGGGCCTAAGCTGGTTCTGGGCCATTGGCGCGACCCTGTTGTCCGAATTCCCCACCGTCGCGCGGGACTCGCTAGGCGCGGACGCCCGGGTGGTGACGCTGCTGCTGACGATGTTCGCAGTCGGAATTGGCGTCGGGTCGATGCTGTGCGCCCGCCTGTTGCATGGCGAGGTCAGCGCTCGGTTTGTCCCATTTGCTGCCTTCGGCATAACGCTTTTTACCTGGGATTTTGGTTCGACAGTTGTTGGGCTGCGACTTGCAGACGTTTCGGCCACGTTGCATTCTGCCCAGGGCTGGCGGATGCTGATTGACCTGTTGCTGCTGTCGGTCTGCGGCGGACTGTATTCCGTTCCGTTATACGCCATTGTGCAGGAGCAGTCCGAACCTTCGCACCGGGCGCGCACGATTGCGGTGAACAACATCGTCAACGCGGCGATGATGGTGCTGGGCGCCGGCTTTGTCGCCGCGTTCTCCGCCGCCGGAGTGTCCGCGCCGCGTGTGCTGGAGGTTGCGGCGGCGGCGAATTTCGCTGTTGCATTATGGATCGTTCGCCTGCTGCCGCGGACGGTATTCCGAGCGGGGTTTCAGCTCTACTTCCGGACATTCCACAAAACCACGGTGGAAGGTCTGGAAAATCTTGCCGAGGCGGGGGACCGGTCGATCCTCGTGATCAATCATCTTTCGTTTCTGGACGGATGTCTGGTCGCGGCGTTTCTACCGGGCGATCTGGTCTTCGCCATCGATACCGCGCAGGCCCGCCGTTTCTGGTTCCTGAAGTATGTGCTGGATGTTTTTCCGATCGATCCGACGAACCCGATGTCGATCCGGGCGATGGTCAAGGCCGTCAAGGCGGGCCGCCGCTTGGCGATTTTCCCCGAGGGCCGGATCACCCTGACCGGCGCGTTGATGAAAATCTATGACGGTCCGGGTATGATCGCGGATCGGGCCGGTGCCTCGATTGTTCCGGTTCGGATCGACGGGTTGCAGTTCCATAAAGTGTCTCGCATGCAGGGCAAGTTAAAGCTGCGCTGGTTTCCGCGGCTGTATTTGAAAGTGCTGCCGCCGGTTCGGCCATCGATTGCGCCGGAGGTGACAGGTCGTGTGCGACGGGCGGCATTGGGCCGGATCATGCAGGACATCATGGTCGATGCATCGTTTCGTCCGGAACGGCTGCGGCACAGTCTGTTCGGCGCCTTGCTGGAGGCCAGGAGTCTGTACGACCGGGGGCTTCCGATCCTCGCCGACATCGTTCCAAACGGAACCAGCGGCACGTCTTTGACCGAACTGACCTATGGCCGGCTGATCATGGGCAGCGTGATCCTGGGTCGCAAGCTGGCAGCCTTCACCCGGTTGGGTGAGCATGTCGGCGTATTGCTGCCCAACGCGGCTGGTTCGGTTGTCACCGTGTTCGCGTTACAATCGCAAGGGCGCGTTCCCGCCATGCTGAACTTCACCACCGGGGCCGAGGGGGTGCTGGCCTGCTGCGCCAGCGCACAAATCGAAACGGTTCTGACGTCGCGCCGAGCGGTGGAGAAGGGTAAGCTGGGGAAATTGATCGAGGGAATTTCGGCGCGGGTTCGGGTGATTTACCTGGAGGATATTCGCGCTTCGATTGGACTTCGCGACAAATTCAGTGGCCTGCTGTCGGCGCGTCGGGCGGACCGGCTTCCCGGCGCGAGGGTGAACGCTGATGCCGCGGCGCTGGTGCTGTTCACCTCTGGGTCGGAGGGGGCGCCGAAGGGGGTGGTCCACAGCCATCGCTCCTTGTTGGCCAACTGCGCGCAACTGCGGTCGGTGGTGGATTTCAACCCGGGGGACCGGGTATTCAACGCGCTGCCGATGTTCCATGCCTTCGGGATGATCGCCACGCTGCTGCCGCTGATGTATGGCGTGCGGACATTCATGTATCCCTCCCCGCTGCACTATAAGCTCGTTCCGGAGATGGTGTACGCGGAGCAATCCACCATCATGTTCGGCACCGATACGTTCCTGGCGGGCTATGCGCGCAAGGGGAACGAGCTGGATTTCCAGTCTCTGCGCTATATTTTCGCCGGGGCGGAGAAGGTGCGGCCGGAAACCAGGGCAGCCTATATGACGCATTTCAAGAAGCCGATCTTCGAAGGCTACGGCGCGACCGAAACCGGCCCGGTGCTGACGCTAAGCACCTGGCCGCGGTCGAAACCCGGATCGGTCGGATGCCTGCTGCCGGGGATCGAGGCCAGGCTGGAACCGGTTCCCGGCATCGACCAGGGCGGTCGCCTGTTGGTTCGCGGCCCGAACGTGATGCTGGGGTATCTGCGCACGACGGCGCCGGGTATCCTGGAACCGCCGCCGGATGGATGGTACGACACCGGTGACATCGTGACGATCGATGCGGATGGTTTCGTTTCGATACAGGGGCGCGCCAAGCGGTTCGCCAAGATCGGCGGCGAAATGGTATCATTGGCCGCCGCGGAGGCGTTCGCCGCTGCGGTCTGGCCGGATGCCGTCAACGC
>JAKBCJ010000015.1 GCA_021807975.1 Pseudomonadota bacterium
CCTCGATGACCTCCAGATCGGTGTGGCACAGACCGGCGGCGGCGATCCTGACCAGGACCTCGCCCGCGCGCGGTTGTTCGGCCTCCACCGTTTCGATCCGCAGCCGCTGGCCAGGCGCGCCCAGCACGGCCGCGCGAAACCGCAATGTCATTGAAACGCCTCCCCGGAAGCTGGAATGGGCGCCATGTTACAGGAACCACCACGGGTCGTCATGATCCGGCGAACCGATGCTTTTGGTGCCGACGGTGGCCGCCGGGCTGGGCCGTTCCCTGGCGACCCGTCATACCGAACCCGGCCGATGTAACGGCTGCGAATTGGAATGCTGTGGAGGAAGCAAGCCGATGGGTGAATGCGCTGGATGAATACGTGCCAGGGCCGGCACCCTGGAAGCGGCGCTGGGACCATTACTGGAATTCGGTGCCACATAGAAACGCCCCTGCCACGGGTGCGGCGGGGGCGCGAAGTCTTTCGCGGCGCAAAGCCTAGCTGGCGGTCGGCGCGGACACCTTTTTGCCGTGGGACCGGTGCATGCTGGTCTTATGGACCTGCGAATGGTGGTGCTTGCCGTGTGTCGCGGCCATGACCGGCGAGGCGGCCAGGACGGCAACTGGCAAAACGAAAGTCAGGCCAGCGATCAGGCGCTTGATGGAGGTAATCACGAGCGTATGCTCCGCGGAGGGGTGAAGGGGCAGCAAAGGTTGATAGCCGGGGCGAACTTCATGCCCTAATCGACTGACAACATTATGCATCGGTTGCTCCGATGAAAGCAACTTAATTTAGCCCCGATGGTATTGCCGGCGCGCTAAAACAACCCATAACGGCAAGCCAGCCACAGTTTTCGCCACTTGGGCAGGCTGACCCGTTCTTCCAGGCGATTCCAGCCCCGGCGTTCCAGCGCCGTCAGGATCGCGTCGTAGGTTGCCCCCATCAGGCGGGCGGGTTTCATCGCGGTTGGGTCGCAGCGATCCATCGCCGCGGCGGCGTCGCGAAAATAGCGATGCGCCAGCACTGCCAGCCGGCCGCACACGGCGGCCAATCCGGGCGCCGTCAGGATCGCCACCGGATCGGCGGGCACCGCGGCGTCGCGCAGATATTCCGCCGGCAGATAGATGCGCCCCCGATCCGCATCTTCCTTGATGTCGCGCAGGATGTTCGTCAGTTGCAACGCCCGGCCCAGGGCGTGCGCGACATCGTCCGCGGCGGGCGACGAATCGCCGAACGCACGAACCGACAGCCGCCCGACAGCCGAGGCCACCCGGTCGCAGTACAGATCCAGTTCCACCATTGGCGGCGCGACGACGGTCGTTTCGGCATCGGTTTCCATGCCATCGATCACCGCGATGAAATCTTCTTGCCGCAACTGAAACTTTGGCACGGCCAGGGCCAGCACCCGGGTGACCGGGCCTTCGGTCCCGCCATGATAAAGCCGAGCAATGTTACTTCGCCAGGCGGCGAGTGCGTGGCGCTTTTCCTGCAACGATCCTGCTTCGTCGGCGATGTCGTCAACGATGCGGCAAAAGGCATAAATCGCATACATCGCATGCCTGCGGTCGGGCGGCAGGACGCGCATCCCGTGGTAAAACGAAGTACCGGCCGAGCGGACGATCGTTTCAACAGCGTCGAGGTCGGCGCGGTCGGCGCCCAGCGGGGTGGCGGACGCGGTCATATCAGATAGTACAACGATTTAAGGATCGCGATCACCGCGTCGCCTTTACTGAGTTTAACGCGCCTGGCGATCGGGTCGTTATGGACCAGCCGGCGGGCCAATCGTTGCGAAAGGCCGTGTATGATGCCGGTTTCGATGCGCAGGCGTCCGTTACGGACAATTTCCGGCAGCTCGGACGCGGCATGGTTCATCCGGTCGATCCGGTCAAGCAATGTAACGAAAACGCGCCGCATTGCAGGGGTTTCCGCCGGGCGCCGCAAATCCTCGACCGTCGCACCAAAATGGTCGAGCAACGACTGGGGCAGATAGCAGCGGTCCAGCTCGGCCAAATCCTTCACGCAATCCTGCATGTGGTTCAGTAACTGCAACGACGTGCAAAGCGCATCGGATGGCGAGTAACAAACATGCCTTTCGCCGTGCAGGTCCAGTACGTAACGCCCGACGGGCACCGCGGAATAGTAACAATAGCTGTACAGCTCGTCGATCGTCGCATACCGCGACTTCACCGCATCCTGCCGGAATGCCACGAGCAGGTCGGTTGCGTGTTTTGGCGTGACACCGGTCCTGGCGAGGCTTTCCCGCAGTGCCAGCGCGCTCGGGGAGCCGGTCTGCCGGCGTCCGAGCAGCACATCTTCCATGATATCGAGCCGGACCAACTTGTCCCGGGGGGACAGGGTCGCCGAATCGGCGATGTCGTCAGCATTGCGGGCGAACATATAGTAGCGATGGATCGGGTCGCGGAATTTGGCCGCGATCAGCCGGGAACCCACGGGGAAATTTTCATCCCCCGGCCCCTTGCCCGACCAGATCTCCACATTTTCAAGGCCCGCATCGCTCATTGCGCGGCACCCCGGTACGCCCGGCCTTTCCAGGCGACGCCCCGGCCCAGGTAATGATTGGCAGCCGACCCGATCGTGGCGGCCATATAGAAGACCGCGACCAGCGGCAGGACCGCTGCCCATAACCAGGAGCGGCCGAAGCGCCGCAAGGTCGGCAGATAGGATCCCGCCAGCATTGCCCAGCCCGCCAGACCGCACCAGAACACGGTGCCATGTCCGAATAACGCCATCGCCGGGGGCATCAGCCAGACCAACGCCATCCCGGCGGTGGCCGCCAGCAGCAGGATTGGCGAATACCGAAGCTGCACATAGGCGGTTCGCGCGATCATCCGCCAGATATCCGCGGCCGACGGGTATGGACGCACCGAGCGCGCCAGACTGGAATGACCAAGCCAGATCCGGCCGCCTTTTTTCACCGCGCCAGCCAGGGCGACATCGTCTATCAAAGCCCCTCGCACTGTTTCTATCCCGCCTATCCTTTGCAACGCCCGCCGCCTGATCAGAATGGTCCCGCCAGCCGCGGCGGCCGTCGATTTCAGCCCGTCGTTGACCCGGGTAAAAGGATAAAGCAACTGAAAGAAGAAAACGAAGGCAGGAACAAGTGCCCGCTCTGCCCAACTGTCGCAGGCCAGCCTGACCATTTCGGACACCATGTCCAGATTGTCCCGCTCGATTCGCGCGACCAGCGACGATACATGGGCCGGATCGTGGACAATATCGGCGTCGGTCAGCAGCACCAGTTCGGCATCGCCGGCCGCTGACACGCCTTGCGACACGGCCCATAGCTTGCCGCTCCATCCCGCCGGCCGGTGTGCCCCGCTGACGATTGTCAGCCGGGGATCGGCGATGGCGCGGGCGATGCTGCCGGTGCCGTCGGTGCTGTTGTCATCGACCATGATAACCCGCAGCGAACCGGCGTAGTCCTGCGCCAGCAACGACCGCAGCGTGGCATCGATCGTCGGGGCTTCGTCGCGGGCCGGCACCACGACCGCGACCGGCGGCGTGGCGGCGGGGTACGACACCGGCAGCACCGGCCCGGCCTGCCAGAATTGCCCATGGCCGAAAATCAGATACAGCCATACCACCACGGTTAGAACCGCCAGCAGGGTCATCCGCGCAGCATTCCGTTGGCTTTGAACCATGCCACCGCGTCCTCGACCGCCAGCCTTACGGGGCGCGGGCTGTATCCCAGCTCCTTCTTGGCCTTGGCGGAGGAGTAGAACATCTTTTTCCGAGCCATTTTCAGGTGGTCTCGGGTCATCATGGGGGGGATGCCGGTGACGGATGCCAGCTTTTCCATGATGAAGGCCGCAGGCCACACCACAGCCTCCGGCAAGCGGATGAAAGGCGGCCGGCGATGCGCGACATCGGCGACAAGATCCAGAATGGCCTTTAGCGACATGTCCTCGCCGCCCAGCACGTAACGCTGGCCGATCCGGCCCTTTTCCAGCGCCAGCACATGGCCCTCGGCGACGTCGTCCACATGCACGATATTCAGGCCGGTATCGATATAGGCGGGCATGCGCCCGGCGGCGGCGTCCAGGATCATCTTGCCGGTGGGCGTGGGTTTGATGTCGCGTGGTCCGACCGGCGCGGCAGGGTTGACGACGACCACCGGCAGCGATTCGCGCCGGGCGAGGTCCAGCACGGCCTTTTCAGCCAGATATTTCGACCGCTTATAGATCCCGACGAAATCCGCTTCGTCGGTGGGTGTGTCCTCATTGGCCGGGGTGCCGTCGCCGCTCTGCCCAAGCGCGGCGACGGAGCTGCAATGGACGATTCGTTCGGCGCCGGCGTCGGCGGCGGCGCGCACCATCGCCAGAGCCCCATCGACGTTGGCCCGCAGCATAGCGTCCGGATCGGGCACCCACACACGGTAATCGGCGGCGACATGAAAGACATAACGGCAGCCCGCGGCGGCGCGCTTCAAAGAGGCCGGGTCCGTCAGGTCGCCGGTCACCACATCGGCTTCCAGCCCCGCCAGGTTGCGCCGGTCGCTGGACGCTCGTGTCAGCAGACGCAGGTCATGCCCGCGTGCGGCCAGCACCCGCGCGACGGCGGATCCGACAAATCCGGTAGCCCCTGTGACAAGCGTCGTCATCGTGGTTCCATCTGTTCTTCGGCGCGTCATAGCCGATGCGCGCAGCGGTTGAAACGGGTCGGGGCGGCAGCGGACGGGGCCGGCCCGCACCTGGATAGTTGCCCCGAACGTCCTGGCGGGGCAGAAGCCGTGCCATGAAGCGTCTCTCTTATCTCCTCGCACTGCTTGGCCTGCTGCTCGCGGTGTTGCTGGTGTCGTATTACGGCTTTGGCAACATTGTCACCGCCGTCAGCCGGATCGGCTGGCGGGAGTTCGCGTTGATCGCCGGCTGGCAGGTCGTACTGTTCGTCATCCTTGGCTTCGCCTGGGATGTCATTACTCCAAAGAAGGTCATGCGCCGTCCCTGGCTGATGATCTGGGGCCGGATGGTGCGCGATGCCTCGGCCAACTGCCTGCCGTTTTCCCAGGTGGGCGGTTTCGTGTTCGGTGCAAGAGCGGTGACGTTGCATGGCGTGGAATGGCACACCGCCACGGCGTCCACCGTGGTGGATGTCACGGCGGAATTCCTGGCGCAGATCGCCTTTGCCTGTATCGGGCTTGGGGTTCTGCTGGCGCGCGCGCCCGGATCGCGGCTGGCGGTGCCGGTGGAGGTGGGGATCGGCCTGGCCGTGCTGGCCTGCTTCGGCTTCGTCTGGGCGCAAAAGGGCGCGCCGGCGGTGTTCGCGACGCTGGGCCGGCGGATCGCGGGCAACTGGTTCGCGGACGCCCGGGAACGGGTGGAGGTGCTGCAAGCGGAACTAAGCCTGATCTACGGCCATACCGGCAAACTGGCACTGGGGTTCCTGATCCATCTGCTAGGCTGGATCAGCACCGGCATGGCGGGCTGGATCGCCTATCACGCGCTGGGGGTGCCGATCGACTTCGACGACGCACTGGCGATCGAGGCGCTGTTGAGCGCCGCCGCCGCCGTCGCCTTCCTGGTGCCGGTCAACGCCGGCGTGCAGGAAGCCGGATATGCCGGGCTGGGGGTGATTTTCGGTGTGCCGCCGGAACTGTCGCTGGGCGTGTCACTGGTTCGCCGCGGCCGGGATATCGCGGTCGGCATCCCCATCCTGCTGATCTGGCAATTCGTGGAGATGCGGCGGCTGAGGGCGCGCAAGCGGGGCCCCGACGCGGACCTGCCACGGCCGCATTGACGGGACGGCCGCACAACGGCATCTGTGCGCCCATGCGCATCGCAGCCATCCTTGTCGCCGCCGGTTCCGGCACCCGCTTCGGCGCCGGGATGCCGAAGCAGTTCCTGACGCTTGCCGGAAAGCAGGTGATCCGCCATGCGGCGGAGGCGCTGGCCGCCCATGTCTCCCTGTTGCAGCCGGTGGGCGAGGCGGACCCGATCGACGGCGCCCTGGCCGGTGTGGCCGGGCTGCTGCCAACCGTCGGGGGCGGGGAAACCCGTCAGGACAGCGTGCGGGCCGGCCTGGAAGCCCTGGTTCCGTTCGCGCCCGACGTTGTTCTGGTGCATGACGCCGCCCGGCCGGTGATTCCCGCCGGAACCATCCAGGCGCTGACCGCCGCCCTGCGCGAATCGCCCGGTGCCATTCCCGGCGCGCCCGTCGCCGACACGCTGAAGCGGGCGGCGCGCGGGATCGTGACCGATACCGTCCCCCGCGCCGGGCTGTTCCGGGCGCAGACACCGCAGGCGTTCCGGTTCGATGCCTTGCTGGGGGCTCATCGGTCGGGGCTGACCGGCGCGACCGACGATGCATCGCTGCTGGAAGCCGCCGGCCTGACCGTCGCCATCGTCCCCGGGTCGGACGACAACATCAAACTGACGTACCCGGACGACCTGATCCGGCTGGAGCGCATCATGACCATGCCGCCGATCCCGCGCGTGGGCACCGGCTTCGACGTTCATGCGTTCGAAGCCGGGCGCCCGCTGATCCTGTGCGGCGTGCGGGTGCCGCACAGCCACGGGCTTGCCGGGCACTCCGACGCCGATGTGGGTATCCATGCGCTGTGCGACGCGATCTATGGCGCATTGGCGGAAGGCGATATCGGCCGGCATTTCCCGCCGTCCGAAGCCGACTGGAAGGACGCCGACAGCGCCCGGTTCCTGATTCACGCGGCCGGGCGGATCGCGGCGCGCGGCGGCCGGCTGGCCAACGCCGACGTGACCTTGATCTGCGAACGCCCCAAAATCACCCCGCATGCCCCCGCGATGATCGCCCGGCTGGCGGAATTACTGGGCGTCGATGCCGGCCGTATCTCCGTCAAGGCCACGACGACGGAGCGGTTGGGCTTCACCGGACGCGGCGAGGGCATTGCCGCCCAGGCCGTGGTCTCTGTATTGGTTCCAGAACAGTTGTCGTCGGAGAATGCCGGATCATGAGCAAACATATCGCGCTGGCGGCCTTTCTGGCAGCCGGCCTGCTGGCGGGCTGCGGCGGCGAAACGCCGGCTGCCGGGACGAACCCCTTCCCGCCGGTCCCGCCGCTGGTCTCCGAAACCATACCGAAGCCGCCGGTCACCGCCGACGCGCTGATGTGGCAGCCTGGCCACTGGGACTGGAACGGCAGCGGCTATATCTGGGCCAGGGGCCAGTACGTCCCGGCGGCGGGGCATGGAAACCTGTGGATGCCCGGCTGGTGGTCGAAGACCGAGGCCGGCTGGACCTGGCAGCCGCCGCACTGGATGTCCTGAGCCACCCGCCCCAGTCACCGGAAACATCCGGTTCCGCCTGAACGCGGGACCGGGCGCAGTCAGGAATGTACGCCGTGAGCCTCGCACAATCGCTGTTCTCCCCCCAGCGGATCGCGCTGATCGGCGCGTCAAGCGATGCCAGCCGGCTGACGGCCAGGGCACAAGTCTATCTGCGGCGCCATGGGTTCAAGGGCGCGTTGTTCCCGGTCAACCCGCGCGCCGGGACCGTGCTGGGGGAGACAGCATATCCGACCCTGCGCGACGTGCCCGGCCCAATCGATTTCGCCTATATCCTGGTCAACACCGGCCATGTGGAAGCCGCGATCCAGGATTGCGCCGCGCGTGGCGTCCCGGTTGCCTGCGTGCTGGCGGATGGCTTCGCCGAGGCCGGCCCCGAGGGCGTTGCGTTGCAGAACCGCATCGTGGCGGCGGCCCGGGAAGCCGGCATCCGGCTGCTGGGGCCGAATTCCATGGGGGTTATCAACATTCCCGGATCGATCGCCTGTTCGGTCAACGCGGTGCTGGAATCCGAAAGCATCCTGCCCGGCCGCTGGTCCCTGGTGTCGCATTCCGGCAGCATGATGGGCACGATCGCCTCCCGGGCGGTGGCGCGGGGGCGGGGTTTCGCGAAGATCGTGGGGACCGGGAACGAGGCGGACCTGACCGCCGGGGAAATCGCCAACCTGCTGGTCGATGACCCGGATACCGACGCCATCCTGCTGTTCCTTGAAACCATCCGGCGCCCCGACCTGTTCGAGGAAGCCGCCCGGCGTGCCCATGCCGCGGGCAAGCCGATCGTGGCCTATAAGCTGGGGCGGTCGGAGGTGGCCGCGAAGCTGGCCACGACGCATACCGGCGCGATGGCCGGGTCCGATGCCGCCGCCGACGCGTTCTTCCAAGCGGTCGGCATCGTCCGGGTGGACCAGATCGAGACCTTGCTGGAACTGCCGCCGCTGCTGCTGGGGCGCACGCCGCCGGCTCATCCCAAGCGCGCCGTTAGCATCGTGACCACGACCGGCGGCGGCGGGGCGATGGTGGTGGACCGCCTGGGGGTGCTGGGTATCGACACCGCGCACATGCTGGACACGACCCTGGCAGGCGCCAGCAAGGACTTCGTCGCCAAGGCGCTGGACACCGCCCGCGATGCCGAGGATGCCGACGTGGCGATCGCGGTGATCGGCAGTTCGGCGCAGTTCCGCCCGCAGGAGGGTGTCGCCGGGGTGGTCGCCGCGAAGGGCCGCAATCCGATCTGCGCCTTTATCGTGCCGCAGGCCGACACCGCGATGCGCCTGCTGAACGATGCGGGGGTCGCGGCGTTCCGCACGCCGGAGGCCTGCGCCGACGGGGTGCGCGCCTATCTGGACTGGCGGGCGCCGCGCGCCATTCCGGCTGTCGGCGGCATGGACGGTGCCGGGGCCCTGGTGGCGCAGGCAAACGATGAGCCGGGCGCCCGGGCGGTGTTCGCGGCGCTGGGGCTGGCGGATGCGGCACGGCGGATCGATCCGGCCGCACCTCCGGCGGATCTGGCGTATCCGGTGGCGCTGAAGGCGGTGTCCAGCACCATCGCGCACAAGACCGAGGCCGGGGCGGTGGCGCTGAATCTCCCCGACGCGGATGCTGTGCGGGCCGCGGCAGCGGATATGACCGAACGTCTGGGAAGCCGGATCGACGGCTTCATCGCGCAGCCGATGGTCAAAGGCGTTGGCGAGGCCATCCTGGGCTACCGGCTGGATCCGCTGGTTGGTCCCGTCGTGGCGCTGGGGGCCGGCGGCATTCTGGCGGAGGTTTACCGCGACGTGGTGTTGCGCCTGGCGCCGGTCAGCGAGACCGAGGCGATGGACATGATTGGCCTGGTCAAGGGTTTGGCCCCCGCCCGCGGCTATCGCGGCATGCCCCGCGGCGACCTGACGGCGCTGGCCCGGGCAGTGGCGGCGTTTTCGCGCCTGGCCGCGATCCCGGAGGTGACGGAGGCGGAAATCAACCCGCTGATCGTGATGCGGGATGGCGAGGGCGTGGCGATGGCGGACGCGCTGCTGTCGGTCCGATAGGGTGACGTTTTCGGTTGCGGCGGCTCGGGTCGTGGCATTCCGGTGGCGGGTGGTTCGCGAGAAAGCAAAAACCTGACGCGAACAAGGACAGCGATGGCGTTGATGGCACAGATGGAGGCGTGTACACGGTAGCGGCCATCCGTTCGATTTCCAGCCATTGCATACCGAAGTGGAGCAATAAGCCCGGTCCCCTGGCCTGATGCCCTGAGACAGCCAGCGGTGCGCCGGGCCACGATCCCAATCCGAGCCCGTTGGACCGGACTGGTCGGTGCCGATTGAAGCGGCGATTACGGGGCCATTACGATGCGGGCTCTCCTCAATCGGCCGTGCCCGGGGGGTTGGGCACCAGCCCGGCCAGCCCTCCGCCCGAATAACCGGGCGTGAGGTTTCGCCGAACCATCACGCGGCCTCCACTGCCTCGCCGGTCTCCGGGTAATGGGCCGTGCCGCTGACATGGACCACGATGTCGGCCGGTCCTTCGACGAGGCCGGGCGGGACGGTTGCATCGCCGTTGGTCCAGCGATGGCCGCAGGCGGGTTCGAAGCCATGGAAACCGTCGCGCAGACGCACGTCGTCGGCCTCCAACAGGGTAAGACGGTGGCCGTGCCAGATTTCCAGCCGGCGGACGGCAACGCCCAGTTCGCGCGGGTCACGGGCCAGCCCCAGTTCAGCCGGGGCGGCGGAGCGCGACACCAGCCGCAGATCGCCGGGGACGGTGTTGAGGCGGAACACATAACGCCCGGGGGAGCGCGCGGCATCCAGGCGAACGCCGTCGGCCAGAAGATGCAGATCGGGCTCGTCGGTCAGCGGGATGCCGGGCCGGGGGCCGGCGGCATCCAACAGGCGTCGCCATGCCGCATCGACCACCGGCCCGCCGGTCAGCACCGGGGCGCATGGTTCCTTGGGCGGCTGGTTCCAGCCGTCGTTGGCATTCTGGAACAGCCACCGGTTCCCGTCGTCGCGATAGCTTTCGGCCGGTGCCCCGTTGGCCAGCAGCACATCGTGGGTTTCCAGTTCGATGTGAAAGAGATTGACCTCCTGCGCCCTGTCATCCCACAGCACAGAGCGGTGGTTGACCAGGAATTCCACCGGGATCAGCACATCGTCGATGAACAGCGAATGTCCCTTGGTGACGTGCAGGTCGCGATGGGGAACCCCATTGCCCAGCGCACCCCTGCGCACGATCACCGGGGTCGCGGCGGAGCGCCGCCCGCGCGTTGCCAGCACCTTGCCCTGGCCAATCCAGGCAATGGGGCGCGCGTCGCCGCCCGCGGTCAGCACCATATCCCCGGTTCGCAAAGCCTGCACCTTCACCTCGCCCGACGGCGTGGCAATCAGCGTATCGGGCAGGAAGCACAGGGTGGACTCGACGGTGACACCATATGCCCCGGACGTGCTGTCGAAGAACGTCGTCAGCGACGCGGCCACATTGGAAGCAAGGGAGACGGAGCCGATGACGAAAGAACCGGTGTTGGTCTGGATGGTCAGTTGATCCTGACCCACTGTCGTGCCGGATGCGGTGAACCGGGCGCTGACGATGGAGGATGCACCGGCCAGTTCGATGCGGTCGCCTGCCGCGAGGCCGGAGATCGATCCGGGGGAACTCATGCCAGCCGGGACAGAAGTCGTGTAGTTCAGGATCAGCGTCTCGGTGCCGCCCGTGCCGAAGACTGTCTGCTGACCGAGGCCGCCGGCGGTGTCGATCCGCAGGACCGATCCGGACAGCAGATCGATCGTTCCGGTCCCAGTCACGGCGCTGGTGATCTCCATGGTGCCGGGGGTGGATACCGCTGCCTGGCCGGACACCTGAATCTGGCCTTCGTTGAGCACCGACGATGCAACGATCAAGCCGTTGCCGCCCAGGGTTTGGCCGGCAAATATCTCGATCTGCCCGGCCGCGGCGTGCCCGCCCGGCGGAACCGAGGTGCCCACCGTGACGCCGCTCGCGGTGCCGGAGACCGCCAGCGTCGAACCGGACCAAACCATCAGCGGCCCGGTCACCTCCAACGAGCCGTTCACCACGATCGTTCCGGCTCCGCCACTCGGGCCGGACGCGGTGCCGCCGGCCACGACCGAACCCGTTACATCCACGGCGCTGCCGGCGCCGATTTGCAGCGATCCCGTGGTCAGGCTCCCCTGCCCGAGCGAGATCGCGCCGCCCGCGGTCAGGACGCTGGCGGATCCTACCGAGAGACTCCCCGTCCCGCCGACGATCACGGTGCCGTGTCCAGAGCTGCCTGCTCCGAGCGCGTCGCCGATCACGATATTGCCGGCCGCGGCTGCCGAGGCTCCGTTCAGCACGGACAACGTGCCGGTGCCGTTCAACCCGACCTCGATCGCCGGGGCCGGGAGCGATCCGCCGCCGAGAAGCTGAAGAGCGGAAAGCGACCCGGTGACCGTCACGGCGCCGGCCGCTCCGGCGGCGTCGCCGATGTTCAGGCCCACATTATTCAGGATGAACTGGCCGCCCGCCTGGACAGCGAGCGAACCCATTCCCCCGGCCTGCCCCCCCAGGCCGACCGCGCCCGCGTTCCCGCCGCCTGCGACGATCGTGCCGCCATTTTCCACACTGACGATACCGGTGCCACCCTGGCCGATCAGGAGAGACCCGCCGCTCACCTGCAAAAAGCCGCCGTTGACGTCGATCGAGCCGGTAGCCCCGGCAACCTCGCCAACAGCGACTCCGCCGGAGCCGCTTGTGGCGTTGGCAACGACGATGCCACCGGCACCGACCTGTAACATGCCGGTGGACAGCGACCCCTGGCCGAGGACGATGCCATAAGCCGCCAGCGTGGCATCGGCCACGGTTGTCACGCCGCTGGTAACAATGGTTCCGCCGTCCACCGTGACGATACCGCTGCCGCCGGCCACGGCGGCGGTGCCGGACTGGCCGCCGATGCTAAGATAACCCGCGGTCGCGACAGTGGCGCCACTGGCAACGGACAGCACGCCGTTCCCGCCGAATCCGATGGCAATGACGGGAAGCAGCGAGATGCCCGCCTGTTGAATGACGGCAGCCCCGAAGCCGGTAACATCGACAGTACCGACAGCGCCAGCCGAACCGCCAACGAACAAATTCCCCTCGCCCAGCAGCAATGATCCGTAGGTCTGTACCAAAATCGTGCCGGCCCCGGTGGCTTGCGCTCCGACCACGACGTTAGGCGCTGCCGTCCCGGTGGTGCCCATGAGACCGCCGTTTTCCAACCACACGACGCCCGAACCGGCATTGCCCACAACCATTCCCAACCCGGAATTCGTGACCTGGCCGCCGTTGACATCCAGCAGCCCGCTGGACGACGCCGATACGCCGACGGCGATGCCGCCGGACCCGGCGACGTTCAGCACGCCGCCGCCATCGACCAGGACGGTGCCGCTGGCGGACGCTGATTGCCCGACGAGCAATCCGCCGGAGCCGTTGTCCTGCACCATTCCGCCGTTTTGGATTTGCACGACGCCGGAACCGCCCTGCCCGACCTTCATCGAACCGCCGGCGATATTGACCTGCGCGTTGACCCCCGAAACCAGCAACGATCCGGTCGCACCAAAGGACTGGCCCAGTTTCAGACCACCCGTGGCCGCCGTGAGCGACACCATTCCTTGATTGAGAACATCCAAAACACCGGAGCCGCTGCTGCCGACGCTCAGCCCGGCGCCTGCGACGGTCAGCGAGCCGTCCTGCACCGAGACGATTCCCCCTGATCCGGCATTGCCTCCGATGACCATGCCAAGGTTGCCGGCCGAGGCGGTGCCATTGACGGTCAGCGACCCGGTGCCTGACAGCAGGCTGACCGATCCGCCGACAACATCCAGTGTGCCCGAGGCGTTGGCGGCGTCACCGACGGTCAGAAAGCCTCCGGATGCCGCCGTGCCGATAATCCATTGGCCACCGGTTTGCACCATGACGCTGCCGGTGCTGTCCGCCGATGCGCCGATGCGGGCGCCGGTGGCTTCCACCAAGGTGGCGCCGTTTTCGATCAGCAGACTGGCCTGGCCGGCGGACGCCGACAGCGGGATAGTACCGGCCTGATTGTTGACACCGATCAGCATATAACCGCGGGTGTTGGCGGTATCAGTCGCGTCCCCCGCGTCGTTCCAGACGGTGGCCGTGCCATTCAGCACCAGGGAGCCGAACGAACTCGGGCCGGACGACAGCAGAGAATACGTATCGACGACCGTGCCGCCTTGCACCAGCATGGTGGCCGGCGTGCCGCCCGCATCCTGCCCGATGGAAATCAGACCGCCGCTGGTGACGGTGGACCCGGCGTTGACCAGATTGGCGCTGAACAGCAGGCCATCGACAACAGCGGTCCCATCGACGAACAAGCCCAGCGAGTTGCCATTCTGAACCGTGATCGATCCGGCGTTGGCGAAGCCCGGGTTATCGCGGCCCTGAATATACAACACCGCGCCGGCATCCACCGTCAGGTCAGACCCGGTGGTCAGTTGACGCAGTAAAGGCGTCGTCAGCGTATTACCGGCCGCAACCTCCAGCGATCCGCCGATCTGAATCAGATTACCGGGCACCGAACCGGCGCCAACCGTCGTATCGCTGACGATCCGCAGACTCGCGTTGCTGTTTGCCTCGGTCAGGGAACCGACCGACACCGGGGCGCTGCCGGTTGTCAGAACGAAAGGTGCGGTCGCGCCGAAGCCGACCGAGGCGGCGTCGTTCGCACCGGGAACCGAACCGGTGGACCACAGACTGCCCGTCTGCCAGACGCCGCTGCTGCCGGTCCAGCTCGGGTTCACCGCCGCTGTCGTCAGGATTGTGTGCCCGGACGCACCGGTCGCGGCGGTCAGGGTGTTGGTGATGAAATTACCGGTGGCGAAGACCAGCGTCTCCAGGATGCTGGTGCCGTTTTGGATCTGCACCCGCCCATCGGGCAGCGCGACGATCGTGCTGACCGTCTGCAGGCTGCCGAGGTCGATGGTATCGCCGGCCTGGAAGTTGACGATCCGTCCGCTGAAGGCGGCGGGGTTGTCTATTTTCAAGGTGTTGCCGGCGGCATTGTCCGCGAACACGTAGAACGGCGGACTACCGTCGGTCCCGGCCGGGAAACCGGTGGCTTGTTCCAGGGTGCCGCCGGCTCCGATGGCGGCGATGCCCGATGTTGGCGCATAGCCGCCCGTGACCGCGCCGGCGGCGGCTGTGATCAGCACCGAACCGCCGTCGGCGAAAATGCGGCCGGCATTGAAAAACTCGGCCCCGGCGCCGGCGGCGATTGTCAGGCTGTTACCGGCGGAAGCCAGCAATTCTCCATAGTTGACGAAGACGCCGGGGATTTGCGTGCCCGAGCTGACATAGGTGTCAACATTCAAAACCACCACGCTGCCGGCCAAACCCGCCGCCGCGACCGTGCCCTGGTTGACTGAAATCCCATCGAAATTCAAAGTCGTGGCGCCGACGGAGGTGCCGCCGGCAACGATAACCGAGGTCTGATCCAGGGTTGGTCTCGACAGCGAAATGCCCGGAGTATAAGCCGTGCCCGTTCCCGAACCGAAATCGCCGGCAAACGAAAAATCGGATGTGCCCAAAAGATCGATCGTGTTGCCGGTCAGATTGTTATCGACCCGCAAGACAAAGGTCTGATCGTTCGCGATCACCGTATCGCCCGAACGCGGACTTCCGCTCTGGTTACCCGGGCCGCTGAGCAGGGTAAAGTTTGGAGCGATGAACTGCCAGGTGGACGGGGGCAGTTCGCTGATCGTGGTGAACCCGTCAGGAGCGGTTCCGATTTCGAAGGATCCGGCGGCGAGCGTGCCCGACGTCAGCAGGGTCGGGGTAAACGTGCCAGTATTGTCGCCGATCGGATTACCGTTCGAATCGGCCAGATAGGCGGAAAACAGCTCCGTCCCCGTAGTGCCGTAAAGGATCAGCATCGGCGGGGAGACGGAACCCGCGGTTCCCCCGTTATTGAAAAAATCGTAAACGACCGTGCCGATCGCGGCGGAAATGCCGGTATCGATGGTATCGGACAGGCCGAACCCCATGATTGTCCCGGTCGCGGCCGTCGCGCCGGGTGTGAATCGGACAACGTCGTTGGTGCCGGCAAAAACGATCGTTTGTCCGGAACCGGCCCCGAGCAGGTTGGCGGCCGAATTGGAGGTCAGTGTGTAAGATTCCGCGCTGAACGAGGCGGTATTGAAGACGGTGCCGCCATTGACCAGCACGGCACCGCCATTGGCATCGCTGAACTGTCCGACGATATCGAGGGTGGCGCCGTTGCTGACCTCGACAAGGCCGGTATTGGTCAGCGTGCCCGGGATGGTTCCGGACGCCGCGATAGCGAGTGTGACAGTGTTGCCGACGGCGGCGATGGTGCCTGCATTGGCGGCTGCGCCGAGGAAATCGATCGCCGCATTGGCGCTTGCACCGGCCAGCACCACGGAAGCGGTATCGAAACTGGAGACCGCGGAGGTGGTATTGGCGATGAATTCCAGCGTACCGGCATTGAGATCGATGGTGTTTCCGCTGAGCGCGACGTTCGTAAGCTGGACAGTGCCGCTGTTTACAACGACCGTATCGCCGCTGCCGGGCGGACCGGACGGGGACCAGTTACTGGCGGTTTGCCCCGACCCCGTTCCACCGAACCAAGTAAATGTGTTGCCGGCCATGGCGTCCCTCCGCCCCGATATTTTCGATTTATATTCGGAATCTTTGCCGGAGTCCATCGAATCCGCCGGTTTTTCCCCACGCCGAAGACCGCGAAAGGTCAGGTATTGGCCGGGCTAAGTATTTCTACGTAGATGCCGGTGCGAGGAGAGCAGCCATGACTGAATTTAATGACAAATTCCAAACGATGATCCCAGCGCATGGGCCGGCGCTCGTAACCGGCGCACCGGCCGGCGGAGGATCGTATTTCATTACTTTTTAGTACTGATAAAGCCAATCCGGCTAAAGCAGGTCCAGCGCCGTCTTGCGGGCGGGCGGGCGGTGGGTGGCGTCGATGACCGCCAGATCCTCGGCAGCCAGGACCAGTGCGGCGGCGGCGGCGTTTTCCCGCACATGCGCCGCGTCGGCAGCCTTGGGAATAGAGATGACGTCGCCGGACCGGATTCCCCAGGCGATGGCCACTTGCGCGGGGGTGGCGCCATGGCGCTTCGCGACCGCCGTCAGCGCCGGAGACGCCAGGGTTTTGCGGACATGGTGCCCCAGCGGCGAATAGGCCATGACGGGAATGCCGGACCGCGCACACCACGGCAGCAGATCGAACTCGATGCCGCGGCTGGCGGGATGATACAGCACCTGGTTGGCGGCGCAGTCCGCGCCGCCCAGTTCGAGCATGTCGGCGGTGTCGAAGTTGGAAACGCCCCAGTGGCGGATTTTGCCGGCGGCCTTCAAAGCCTCGAACCCCGCGACCGTTTCGGCCAGGGGATACAAGCCGCGCCAGTGCAGCAGATACAAATCGATGCGGTCGGTCTTCAGGCGCTTCAGGCTGCGCTCGCAAGCCGACTGAACCCCCTGGCGGGACGCATTTCCCGGCAGAACCTTGCTGACGAGGAACACCGTGTCGCGCAAGCCGGACACCGCGCGGGCAACGATTCGTTCCGCCCCGCCGTCGGCATACATCTCCGCGGTATCGATCAGCGTCATGCCCAGATCGATGCCCAGGCGCACGGCATCGGCCTCCCTGGCCGCGTCGGCCGAACGCTCACCCATGTACCAGGTGCCCTGGCCAAGGGCGGGTACCATCTCTCCACCCGGCAGGGCAACCGTTCGCATCAGTGCGCCAGCGCTTCGGCGGCGCGCATGACCCGCAGGAAATTGCCGCCCCACAATTTTTCCAACGCCCCCCGGTCATAGCCGCGCCGGACCAGTTCCACCGTGATGTTGGGGCTTTGGCTGGCGTCGTGCCAGTCGGAGAAGCCGCCGCCGCCGTCAAAATCCGAAGAAATACCGACATGGTCGATACCAATCCGCCGCACCGCATGGTCGATATGATCGGCGAAATCGACGACGGTGACCTCGCTGGGCTTGGCGTTCGGCTTCAGAAATGCCGAGACCGCGGTGATCTGGATCACCCCTCTTACATCGCGGATAACGTCCAGTTGCCAGTCGGTCATGTTGCGGGAATGGTCGCAGATCGCGCTGACACAGGAATGCGTCGAAACAATCGGGGAACGCGAAACCTCCGCCGCCTGCACCATGGTGTCGCGGGAGGTATGTGCGACATCGACCAGCATGCCGACCTTGTTCATCGCCGCGATCGCCGCCCGGCCCAGCGCGGAAAGCCCGCCGTGTTCGGTTTCCCGGTCACCCAGATCGCGGCGCGGATTGCAGGAATCGGCCAGCGCGTTGTGGCCGTTATGGGTCATTGTCATGTAGATCGCGCCGCGGCGGCGGAATTCGGCGATGCGCCCCAGATCCGCACCGACGGCGAAGCCGTTTTCGACGCAGGGGACAATCGCCAGAACCCCCGCCTGCTTCGCCGCCACGACAGCGTCCGCCCTGGCGGCGATTCGCATCGGGATGGGCGGGCGCATCGCCTCCATCCGGTTGATCTGATCCAGCATCGCGATCGCCCGGGCATAGGCGGCGTCCTCGGCGGCGACGGTGCGGGTCGTTTGCGGGACATAGGCGACGAAACAGGCGGCACTGACACCGCCGCGGACCATCTTGGGCAAATCGACCCGCCGCGGGCCGTCCTGAAACGGATCTGGACCGGTTGGCCAGGGAATGTCGATATGTGTATCCATCGTTACGATGGACCGGTGGATCGAAAGCGCGTCGGGCTGCGTGGCGTCGTTCATGGCGACAGGCTTACAGATAACCGCGATTGACGGAAGAGGTTGGGGGCCGAAAATGAGACCATACGTCCTGACGATCGCGATGCTGGGCGCAATGGCTGCCGCCGCGCGGGCCGCGCCGGAACAGCAGATCGGCAGTTGGGTGGTAAGCTGTCCGGACGCGTCGCGGCAATGCCAGATGCGCTTCGGCAAGCGGTTCCTGGACAAGGGCGGCATTACCGGCGACCTGGAAATTGAAAGCCAGGGCAGCTCGCTGGTACCGGTCATCGCCCTGCGCGGCATTTCCAGCGAAATTCTAACGGCCGCATCCATGGCCGGCACCACCGAGGCATCGATCCAGTTTCCCGGCGGCGCCAGGGAGGCATTGACATGCAATACCACCGCGGCCGGCTACATTTGCGCGCCCGACGAAGCAGCGGGCCACATTCTGTCGGCCGGTCTGCCGACAGCGAAGTCGGTCAAGATTCGGGTCAGCGTGTCGGTCGCCGGCATGGCCCCCCTGCCCGCACAGGAAAAATCCCTCGATCTGTCCGGCACCAGCGAAGCACTGGCCCGCCTGCGTTCGGTCGGCCCTTCGCCGATACCGGGCGCACTGGCAACCGGCCGGGCCGGGGCGCAATCGCCGGGGGGTCTGATGAGCATGGCGGACAAGATGATGAAGGCGGCCGGCTACCCGCAGGGGGTGAGCGGGCTGGAAGGCATGATCGCGAAGTATATGGCCAAGTAGGCCGGTCAGTATTTGAACACGGCCCGCTTGCGCTTCGGCTGAGGAATTTTCACGGTCTTGCCTTGATCCAGTTCGAAATCGACGATGATCTGCCCGACTCCCTGCTGCAAATCCGTGGCGTCGTCGGGGTTGATGGTCGTGTCCTTCTTGTCTTTGTCCGTGTCGGTCAAATCACGCCCTCCTCTGCCAGCCGTTCCACGTCAGACTTCGACATTCCCAGCATGGTCGTCAGCAGCCATTCATTATCCTCGCCATAGCCGGGGGCGCCGCGATCGATCGGACCGCCGATATAGGCCGGCGTTCCGGACAGTTTCATGGGCAACTCATACACCGGCCAGGTGCCGATTTTGGTGCCGGTGACTTCGGTCAGCCATTTCAAATGCCGCAACTGGGGATCGTTGTCGCAACGGTCCTCCGCGTTCTGGCATACGCCGGCCGGGACAGAAGCGTTCTGCAGGGCGGCCATGATATCCTCGGCCGATCGCGTGGCGGTCCAGGCGCCGACCACCTGGTCCAGCGCATCCTGATGCGCCAACCGGTCTGCCAGCGTGGCGAACCGGCGGTCGTCCAGCCATTCGGTGTGGCCGGCGACCCTGGCCAGCGCCTGCCACTCGGCGTCGGTGAAGCAGGCGATGGCGACCCAACGGTCCTTGCCCTTGCAACGAAAGATACCGTGCGGGGCAGCCGGTTTGTACGGGGAGCGGTTGCCATAGCGGCGCCATTCGCGGCCATTCGCCGACCAGTCCAGAATGGAGGTTCCGGTCAGGAACAGGCCAGACTCGCATTGGGACGCATCGATCCACTGGCCCTGGCCGGTGCGGTCGCGATGATACAGGGCACCGAGCAGGGCGAGGGCGTAGCCATAGGCGCCCATCCAGTCGAGGTAGGAGTAGCCCCAGCCGACCGGCATCGCGGGTTCCGGCAGGCCGGACATGTCGGCCTGTCCGCCGAACGCCGCCGCCACCGGGCCGACCGTTCGCATCCGGCCATAAACGCCGTGCGCGCCCATGCCAGCCTGCTGGATGTAGATGATGTCGGGGCGGATTTTCTTCATCACATCGTAGCCGAGACCCAGCCGTTGCAGCACGCCCGGCGAGAAACCCTCCGCGACGATGTCGCAGACGCGGACAAGGTCCTTGGCGATCGCTAACCCCTTGGGGTGGCGGATGTTCAGCGAAATGCCGCGCTTGCCGCTGTTCTTGTTGTTGAACTGGCCGCCCATGTCGGGGTCTTTCACCCCTGGCAGCGGGCCGGTGGCGGCATCGCGGGCGGCCCGTCCGCCGACCGGCGCCATGGCTGCCAGACGGGTGTCGGGGTTGTCTTTCCACTCCACCTTGTAGCTTTCGGCGCCGAGGGCGGCGAGAAAGCGGGTGCCGCCGGCCGAGGCGAGAAACCAGGCGAAATCCAGGATTTTCACACCCTGCAACGGAAACGGCTTGCCGTGCATGGCGGAGATGTTGGGGTTGCTGTCGCCTTTCGGCCGGGCTGGAACGCTGGGGGTTCGCGCCGGTTCGCCCAGCACTTCGGCGGTATCCTCGCCCAGCAGCGGCGCGCGCCTGCCGACCTGCCAGCTTGTCTTCGACGTCAGCCATTTGCTGGTGGGATAGCGGAACGACCGCCCATGTTCCGGATGGTACACATCGGCGAACGATTTGCGTTGCAGCCAGTGCTCGTCCAGCGCGTTTTCATGCGGCTTGCGGATCGGCGCCCACAGCAGGCCGGCTTCCTGCGCCTCCAGCCACGGCATGTCGTTGTACGTCCAGGCCCGGGCGAACCGCTGCACCACATCGATCATGTGGGCCTTGCCTTCGTCGCTGGCGGTGGAACCGGGAACCGCGCGCGCCTTCAGATCGGCGTCCGGCGGCGGCGGTTGCAGGTCGGCCTGCATGCCGTATTTCGACAGCAGCGGCACCAAAGCCTTCAGATCGCGCGCGCCCATGCCGTGGGAGATATACCAACGCCCGTCCTTGGTGTGCATGATGCTCGGCGAGTGATTGGGCGTTTCCAACGCGTGGCGGCAGGTCAGCCGCCACAGCGGCACCCGGCGCATCACCCAGTGCATAATGTCCAGTTCAGGGTTTTTCGACACCGCTTCGTGGATCGCCACGGAAACGTCCTGACCCTGCCCGGTGCGATGGCGGGCAATCAATGCGGCGATGATCCCGGTGGCGAGTTGTTCCCCGGCAATGTGGTAGGCGTGCCAGACCTGGGGCGCGATCGGCGGGGTGTCATACTCGAAATTCGGATTGGGATCGTAACCGCAGTTCATCGTCACGCCGCCCAGCGCCAGATGGATCAGATCAGAGCCCTTGAAGTCGGCCCAGGGGCCGTCATCGCCGAACGGAGTCATGCGCGCGGTCAGCAGCTTGGGGAAGCGCCTGTTCAGGGCCGCCCGGTCCAGGCCCAGGGCGGTGTTCAAGGCACCGCAGGACGAATCCAGCAGAATATCCGCACCGTCCAGCATGCGCAGCAGTTCGGCCGGCCGGGACTGAATGTCCAGGACGACCGATTTCTTGCCGCGATTGTAGTTCCAGAAGAACAGGGATCGTTCCGGTCCCGGTTCGTCGTTCAGGAACGGGCCGATGCGGCGGGTGGCGCTGCCCTCCGGCGGTTCGATCTTCACCACGTCGCAGCCCAGACCGGCCAGCAACAGGCCGGTGTATTCGGCGCGTTCGTCGGCGATTTCTATCACCCGCAGACCGGCCAGCATGCCGGGGCCGGCATCGCCCATCATTTCGCCCGGGCCAGTGGATCGTTCGGTCATTGTTGTTTCCTCCCGGGTGCGGTGGCGGTTCAGGGCCGCGTGCGCGCCAGCATGTCCAGCAGTATCGCGTTTACCGTGTCAGCGGATTCATAGGCGGCCCAATGGCCAGTGTTCGGGATCAGCCGGATGTCGGCGTCCGGGCAATGGGCGCGCAGGGCGGCGACACGCTCCCGCCCCTTGGGGTTGGCGGGCGCATCGAGGTCGCCCCACATGCCGTTCAGCGGCGACTGCAGCCGGTCGATCGCCCTCATGATCGCCCCGCCGCGGGAAATCGGGGGCGTGTGCAGACGCGAGCGCACGGTGTTCCAGTCCTGAATTTCCAGGGCCAGATCGTCGATTTTATCCGGGTCGGCGATCATCAGGCGGCTCAGGTTGATACGATGGGTATCGCGGCGTTCCTGACCTTCCAGGTGCCGCACTTTTTCCAGCTTAACGGCCGACCCCGGGGCGCCGACGCCGGACGATCCGATGACGGTGACCGACCGGACACGCTTGCCGCCAAGCGCGCCGACGCAAGCCGCAATGGTGCCGCCGAAGGAAAAGCCGACGACCTCGTAGGTCCTATCCGAACCGACGATGCTGTCGATGCCGTCGGCGACGATTTGGGAGATGGCAAAGGCGTCCTCACTGTCGGGGGGAAAGTCTGACTCACCCAGCCCCGGCAGGTCGGGGACCAGCACGCGGTAGCGTGGAACCAGGGCGGGGATGGTGCGTATCCAGTGCCGCCAGGAGCCGGCACCGCCATGGAACAGCGTGACTACGGGGGCGGTTCCGCACGAAATATCCCACTCATGCCAGACCATTCTGCCTTCGCCGCAGGGCGTTTCATGGCGGATCGCCTGACTGTGGATGCGCTCCAGGATCGTCTGCGGGTCTTCGGCGAGCTGGTCGTTCATCCCGGGCGGGTCCTCTGTTCGTGACGGCCGCCAGCTTACAGGCAGGGGTTCGCTGGCGCCAAATCCACGGCCGGCTGTCACAGGTATTCGTCGGCCAGCGCGACATCGCGGATCGCATCCACAGGCCCGCCGCGACGGACTTCGCCGCCCCGTATCACGTAGCCGCTGGTGGCGAGCTTCAGGGCCGGACGGGCCATTTGTTCAGTCATCAGAACAGTTGTGCCGCGGGCGCGCAGATGCAGGATCGCGTCGCCGATCTGCTTGATCCAGACCGGGGCCAGACCGAGAAAAGGTTCGTCCAGCAGCAGCAGCTTCGGAAACGACGCCATCGCGCGGGCCAGCGCCACGATCTGCTGCTGACCGCCCGATAGCTGTCCGGCGGGCTGCTTTTCCCGATCGATCAGCAGGGGAAATACCGAACGTAACCAATCCAGCGCTTCGGTCTGGCGTTTGCGGCCCAATCCGAACGCGCCGGACAACACGTTGTCGGTCACAGACATCGTCGGGAACACCCGGCGGCCTTCCGGCGAGTAACCAATACCCAGCCTCGCCCGGCGCTCACACGGGATGTGCGTCAGATCGGTACCATGAAACAGGATCCGGCCCTTCGCCGCCGGAACCAGGCCAATGATCGCGTTGATGGTGCTGGATTTGCCCGCCCCATTGGCGCCGACCAGCAGCACGGTTTCGCCTTCCGGCACGTCGATGGAAATGCCCGACAGCGCGGCGATGCCGCCATAGCGAACCCACAGATCCTCGATCCGCAGCAGCATCGCTATGCCTCCCCTGCCTCGCCGAGATAGGCGGCGATCACATCGGGACGCGCCAGAACCTCGGCCGGGGGGCCATCGGCCAGCAGCACCCCGGCATCCAGCACGAGGATGCGCGGACACAGGCGGCGGATCAGGTCCATGTCGTGCTCCACGATCAGCACGCTGGTGCCGGCATCGCGGACGATCCGTACAAACGTATCCACGTTCCGCCGTTCGCCGCGTTCCAGGCCGGCAGCCGGTTCGTCCAGCAGGACGATTTTAGGGGCGGAGGCAAAAGCCATGACCAGACCTAGCATTTTTTGCAGGCCGTAGGGGAGTTTATCGGATATTTCGTGCTGGCGCGGGGTCAGGCCGAATGTGTCCATCATCCGGGTCAGACCAACCGGCGCGCCGCGCCCGCCGAAACGAATCGCTCGG
>JAKBCJ010000325.1 GCA_021807975.1 Pseudomonadota bacterium
CGGCAACAAGCCCGAGTCGGAGGCCTTCCAGCACGGAAGCTGCACCGCCGCGTACATGGCCGGCGCGATGGGTTTCTACCGCTATCGCCATATCGAACGCGGCACGGGGATGATCCTGAAAGCGGTGGGTCTGCCGCCGCGCGGCCGCCTTTCGGCCGGCGCGACGAAAGTGGCGTGGCACCTGCTACAGTGGCGCCAACGCCGCTTCGCCCGCGAATTGGCCGCTTAAGGGGGCTCCGACGAAATAACTGCTCCAACGTACGCACGGACCGCGGAGCCTGTCATGGCCCGTTATCCACGCCTTTGTCTCGTCCAGCACCGCAAGTTGTGGATGGCGGGCCTGCGCTCGCCATGACGGACAGAGGTCGGTGCCATCCGTCAAACGCTTCGGTTATATCTCCACGGTCGCAACTACGCGTAGCAGTCGATCGCGGTCGCGATCAGCCGGTTCAAAGCCGCCATGTCCATCGCGTGGTCGGTCTCGTTAGACACCGCGACCGTTAGCCGGTGCCGCCGTAGGATGAAGATCTTCTGATCCGAAGCACCAGACGCCCAGGCCGTATCGCGCGGCAAGTCAGGGAAGCCGCCTTCGACGTTGCTACGGAAGCAGGCGGCGTAGTTCGTGCCCGTATGGGTCGGGGTCAGCGCGTAATCCACCCATCCCTCCGGCAGCAGCCGCTCCCGGTTCCAGACACCGTCGTTCAGATACAGCACGCCGAACTTGGCATAATCCCGCAGGGTCGCGTATCCGGCGCCGGAGGCGATCAGGTTGCCGGCGATGTCGGCCGAATGCTGATAGCTGCCCATCCCCAGCCGATCGACCAGCATCCCGTATGCGGTTTCGTAATACGGCAATCCCCGGCGCTCGATCTGGTCCCGGATGATGGCGCCCAGCACGTTCATCCCGCTGTTCACATAGCGGAACACCGAACCCGGCACGGTGGCGACGATAGACCGCTGGGCGGCCTGAAACGCATCGCCGGCATCCTGATACACCGCGCTGTTCTCGAACCCGATCGTCGTGCTGCCGTCCTCCTGGCGCACCGGAAAGCCGAGTCCCGACCGCATCCGCACCAAATGGTCTAACGTAATCAGCCGATGAATGGCTCGCGGATCGCGCCAAAGCGGGGCCGGGGCCGGGTCATGCATCGATGCCAGCCACCCTTCGCGCACCATGCGTCCCACCACGGTCGCGGTGATCGCCTTGGTCATCGACCAGCTTGGGGTCGCGCGATCCGGAGCGCCAAACGCGCTGTACCGTTCCGTCAGCACCCGGTCCGGTCTGGCGATCAGCACGCCATACACGCCGGGCGACGCTGCAAAGAAACCATCCAGCGCCGCCGTCAGTGCCGCCGGAGCCACCCCCGCCTCCACCGCATCGCCATACGGCCAGGGTTTGCTGGCCTCTCGCGGTGCCCGCGCGACCGGGCGCGGATCGAACGCGGGCGCGTTGGACCGCCCCAGCAGGATCGTGCCGAACCCCGCTCGGGCCATCGCCTGTCCCGTGCAATCGCCGGAACGCACGGTCACTCGCCGATCGGCAGCGTCCACCTCGACAGCAAGCGGCGCCATGTCCACGCAGGCAGGCCGGTGCGCGCTGAGACCCGACGGCGGTTGCGCCACCCGCAAGCGGAAATGCCGGTCCGCCGTGGCGCGGTCCAAACCGCTGACGAACAGCATATCGGCATAGCGCTTGGCGGCGAAATTCACCGTCCGCTGGCGCAGCGCCTGGGTCGAGGCGTCATAAACCACCGGATCGACCGGACCGGCCCCATCGATGTGCGGGGTGCGATCGAAGATCGTTTCCATCCAGGCCGGTTGGCTCATTGTGCGGCCACCCGGTCGAAGAAGCGGTTCTTCATGCCCTTCTGATTCTCGTACAGCGAACCTTGCAACCGAGCGGGCGGCAGCGGCAAGCGGATTGGGGTGGGTGCGAGTCGAGGTTCGCGCGGTTTGCCGGCGACCATCAGGTCGTTGAAAGCCTCGATCCCGCCGGGGAAGCCCAGGATCGGCCAGGCATCCGCCGACCGGAACTGGAACAGCAACAGGCGCCGGTCGCGATCGGATATGTTGGGCGCGGACCCATGCACCGCCCGCACATGATGCACGGTGATCGAACCAGCCTTCCCGGTCAGCGGCACCGCCTGGCTGTAATCGACGTCGCGGTTGTTCGGGTCCATGGCACCGCAGAACACGCCGCCGGCGTGATGATCGAAGGTTGGTCCCTTGTGGCTGCCGGGAATCACCATCAAAGGCCCGTTTTCCATCGCCATGTCATCGAACATGACGCCGACCGCCGCCAGATCGTCATTCGTGTGCGGATAGAATGCCCAGTCCTGGTGCCACTCCACCGGCGCACCGAATCCGGCGCACTTCATGTTCAGCTTGGCGGTATCGAACCGAATGTCCGGCCCCCACAAGGCTTGCAAGACGGCGAGGATCTTCGGATGCCGGGTCAATGCGGCATAGGCCGGATCGTGCAGATGCGCCGCCTTGATCCGGCGCACGCGGGGATTGTCCGCGGTGTGGCTGTCCTCCAGGTCGTAGATGTCGGTGTGGCCGGTCAGTCCGCGCGCGCGTTCCACGAACCCGTCGGTGACGGCGCTTAGCGTCCGCACCTCGTCCCGGGTCAGCACATCCGGGACGACGATGGCGCCGACCTCGTTGTATTCCTCGATCTGGGCTTTGGTCAGCATTGTTCCCTCCGCTCTTTCGGCGAAGGCTACACAAGGCCGTTCTGGTTGTCACCGAAAGGGCGGCTACCCCACCCGGAAGTTCCCGAACTGCCATGGGCAGGTTGTATCTATCGCTTCCGGGAACAGCCGGCCGCGATCCAGCAGCGGCGTCCAGTCGCTATAGGCGCCGACCATATCGCCGAGATATGGCCCCGCGACCTCAAGCACCCGGGCGTGGTCCAAATGATCGGCCTCGACCACACCGGCCCGGGGATTTTCTATCGCCCAGACCATACCGCCGAGAACCGCCGCCGTGACTTGCAGGCTGGTGGCGTTGTTGTGCGGGGCAAGCGCGCGCGCCTGTTCGATCGACAGGCGCGAGCCATACCAATAGGCGCCCTTCGCATGCCCCATCAGCAGCACGCCAAGCTCATCGGTCCCGGAACGGATTTCATCCATCATCAGCCGCTGCTTCGGCTGCTGGTTCCAGTTCCGCCCGGCGAGTTCATGCACCGACAGCACTGCGTCGTCGCAGGGGTGATAGGCATAGTGAACCGTGGGCCGATACGTCACCGATCCGGCCTCCGCGACGGTGTAATAATCCGCGATGGAAACCGATTCGTTGTGCGTGATCAGGAACCCGTGCAGCGGCCCGGCCATCGGCGTCCAGGTCCGCACGCGGGTGGAAGCCCCCGGACGCATCAGATAGATGGCCGCGCCGCCGCCGAATTCATGGCGAAAGCCATCCGCCGGTAGCGTCTTTTCGTGGGTGCCCCAGCCGAGTTCGGCGGGTTGGCAGCCCTCCCCGACGAAGCCGTCGATTGACCAGGTGTTGACGAACTCACCTGGTTGCTTGGCGTAAGACGCGGTCTGAGTGTCGCGTTCGGCGATATGGATGACTTTCACACCCAAACGCTGGGCCAGTGCCGCCCAGCCGGCGCGGTCTGCCGGGACGCCCGTTTCCTCGCCGGTATCGCGCGCCAGATTCAACAGCGCCTGCTTAACGAAATGCGACACCAGCCCCGGATTGGCGCCATGAGTCAGCACCGAAGTCGGCCCCTGGCGGCCGGCCAACGCCAAGGCGCTTTCCCGCAGCGCATAGTTGGATCGCTGGGACGGCGACAGCGACACATCGGTGTAGCCGCCGGCCCATGGCTCGATGCAGGTATCCAGATACAGCGCGCCGCGCTCCTGGCAGAACGCGATCAGCGCCACGGACGACACATCCACGCTCAGGTTCAGCAGGAAATCGCCTGCTTGAACCAGCGGCGTCAGCACGTCGCGGACATTCTCGCGGTTCAGCGGCAGAATGGTGAATCCGACGCCGTATGACTCAGCGATATCCCGCCCACGCTCGTCGCCGGAAACGATCGAGACGCGATCGACCGGCAAATCGATATGGCGCAGAATCAGGGGCAGGACGCCTTGGCCAATGCTGCCGAAACCAAGCATGACCAAACGGCCGCGGAATGCGACGTGTTTCATCGGTCGTGTTCCTTTCAGACGAAGCGATCAGGCGGCGATACGAATCGGTTTCGCCGGCAGCGCTTCATCCGCCACCTCGATAATCCGCGCTCGGTCGAATCCGTTGAACGCGGTGCGAAGGCACGCGCCGTAAGCCCCAAGCTGGCCGATCTCGATCCAATCGCCTTCCGCCACGTCGGCGGGCAGGTGGAACGGGCCGTGCATTACGTCGGCGCTGTCGCAGGTTGGCCCGAACAGGGAAAATCCGATGGTTTCTTCGCACGCACCGGCTTCCGGACGGATCAAGCGTACCGGGTAGCGAAATCCCAGCGCGCCGGCATCCGACAGGCTGCCATACACGCCATCGTTCACATACAGTGCGTCACTGCGGCGGGCCTGTACCTGCACCACCACCGACGTTCCGGCGGCGACCAGCGCCCGCCCGGGCTCCGCCCACAGACGGGCACCGTCCAGGCCGAGACGTTCGAATCCCGCCTCGATCTCCGCAAAGAACGCGCCCAGCGGAGGCGGCTCCTGATCCGGATACGCCACTGGAAATCCGCCGCCGACATCGACGACATCGATCTTCACGCCGGCGGCCGCGATCACCTGTTCGGTCAACGCCAAGGCGTCGCGCCAGGCCAGCGGGTCCAGGCACTGCGAACCGACATGGAAGCTGATGCCCACCGTTGCGGCACAGCCACGCGCCGCGCGCAGCAGTTCGGCGGCGTCATCGGCCATCGCGCCGAATTTGCCGGACAGATCCAGCTTGGCGCCACCCTTGGGCAGCGCCAGACGTACGATCAGGCCCAGCGCACCCGATACGCCGGTAGCCGCCACTTCGGCGCGGATCTTCGCGAGCTCGTCGGCCGAGTCCAAAACGAAATCGCGGACGCCGTGGCGGGCCCACGCCTCCCGGATCGCGCCGCGTGCCTTGATGGGGTGCATGAAATGAATGTCCGCATCGGGGAACATGTCGCGGACGACACGGACCTCCGGCAGCGAGGCGCAGTCGAAATGCCGCACGCCGCCGTCCCACAGTGCCCGCAGCACCGCCGGATCGGGGTTGCACTTCACCGCGTACAGCACGTCGCCGGGGAAATCCCGCACGAAATCATGTGCGGTGCGGGCCAGCGCGGCGGGGCGCAGGCAGTGGATCGGTTCTTCGGGCCGGTCGGTGGTCACGACTTGGTCCACCGTGGGGCGGCGGACAGGATACGCGCCGAGGTGCCGGCGCAGGGGGGAAACGGCGGAGCGGGTACGAGCCGCAAAAGTGCGGGCAATAACAGACATCGCATTCATCCTCGTGGGCGCGCGAACACGCGCCCAAGCAGAAACGGGGACTTCAGCCGAAACCACGCGCGAATGCGCCGTGGAGCCGGGTCAGACGATGCTGGTGGTACTTCGCATCGCTACGGTGCGGTCGGACATAGGCGTGTTCCTAAACGACCCCGGCCCACTATGACCGGGTCTATCGAAAAGGACGCGTTTAC
>JAKBCJ010000326.1 GCA_021807975.1 Pseudomonadota bacterium
GATCGTGGCCAACGATGTCTCCCCGGAGACCGGCATCATGGGCGGGGCGGAGAACGCGGTGCATATCGTGTCGGCCGCCGGGATCGAGACCTGGCCCCGGCTGGCCAAGGACGATGTGGCCCGGCGGCTGGCGCAACGGATCGCCGACGCGTTGGGGTAGGGGACGGTGACGGCCGGTGTTGTCATGCCCGGTGCGATGCTGCAAGCCGATCTCCACGGTCTGTCACGCCTCGATCCAGCCTCCATCGACACCGCCGCGAAGGCCTTTCACACCGCCGCTCGTGTCTGGATCGCCGGTTTTCGCTCGTGTCGAGCGCTGGCGACCTTGCTGCATTATCAGCTCCGGCTGTTTCGGCCGGACACCACCCGGCTGGTCGGCGGCACTGGACCGGAGGATCTGGACATCGGTGCATTCCGTCCCAGCGACGCCGTTATCATCATCGGCTTCGCCCCGTATTCCCGAACCGGCATCACCACCGCCCGGGAGCCACGCGCGGCTGGCTGCACCGTGATCGCCCCGGCCGACACCCCGGCGGCCAAGCCTCGATGACCCGCCCGCGCGAAGCTGAAACCCGTCCCGCCCCCCACGCGCAATCCGTTTCAGGACCCCGACCATGACCCGAAGCCGAGTCCTTCACCGTACCCTCCGCGGCGCCCCGCCGCCCATCGCGACCGGCGGCCATGGAGTCTGGCTCACGGCGGCGGACGGGCGGGACATCCTCGATGCCTCCGGCGGCGCCGCCGTCAGTTGCCTCGGCCACCAGCACCCGCGCATCGTCGAGGCGATCCAGCGCCAGGCAGCCACGCTGGCCTACGCCCATACCGGCTTCTTCACCTCCGCCCCGGCCGAGGAACTGGCGGAAACCCTGGTCGGCCACGAACCCGGCGGCCTGGCCTATGCTTATTTCGTCTCCGGCGGTTCCGAAGCCGTCGAGGCCGCGCTGAAAATGGCCCGCCAGTATTTCCTGGAGATCGGCCAACCAAAACGCGCCCGCTTCATCGCCCGCCGCCAGTCCTATCACGGCAACACCCTCGGCGCCCTCGCTCTTGGCGGCAACGCCGCTCGGCGGCTGCCCTATGCACCGCTGCTGTCTGACGCATTCAGCCATGTCTCTCCCGCCTTCGCCTATCGCGAACAACACGCAGCCGAAACGGAAGCCGAATTCACCGCCCGGCTGGCCGCCGAACTGGAGGCCGAATTCCAGCGCCTTGGGCCGGACACTGTCGCCGCCTTCGTCGCCGAACCCGTGGTTGGTGCCACCGCCGGCTGCGTGCCGCCCCCTGCCGGGTATTTTGCCGCCATAAGGTCCGTGTGCGACCGCCACGGCGCGCTGCTGATCCTGGATGAGGTCATGTGCGGCATGGGCCGAACCGGGACGTTGCACGCGTGGGAGCAGGAGCAGGTCTCGCCCGACATCCAGGTGATCGCGAAAGGTCTGGGCGGCGGCTACCAGCCTATCGGCGCGGTGCTGGCCTCGGGCCGGATCGTCGATGCGCTACGCGACGGTTCCGGCGCGTTCCAGCACGGCCACACCTATCTGGCGCACCCGATCGCCTGCGCGGCGGCACTGGCGGTGCAACAAACCATCCGCGACGACGGTTTGCTGGCGCGTGTCCGGACGCAAGGCGCGTTGCTGGAGGCGGCGCTGACCGAACGCTTCGGCAATCATCCGCATATCGGCGACATCCGGGGCAGGGGCCTGTTCCGAGCGGTCGAGCTGGTGGCAGATCGCAGCACCAGGCGCCCGTTCGATGCGGGGCTAAAACTGCACGCCCGGGTGAAGCGGGCGGCGTTGGACCGGGGCCTTGCCTGCTACCCGTCCGGCGGCACCGCCGATGGCGTCAACGGCGACCATGTGCTGTTGGCGCCGCCGTATATCGTTTCAGATGACGAAATCGCGGCAATCGTGGACCGGCTGGGTGCGGCGATCGACGCCGTCCTGGCCGGTATCCGGTCCTGAGGGCGTGCTGCGCCTGCAAACGAGTCGTCCGAAGCAGGCCGTCGGCGTCCCATTGGCGCAAAAACAAGGCGGCTTTTTGCCCGGGCAGCCGTCGCCGGAACAAGCCCGGCGATGACTGTCAGAGGTCTGGCGCTGGCGCGTAAACGGCAGGCGTCAGGATGCTTTTTCCTTCACCGGCTTGGTGTCATTCGCCGCGACTGGCTTGACCACGCTGGTGATCGTTTCCCGCAGGACGGTCACGCGCAGGTTGGGGGCGATTTCGACCTCGATCTCATTGGAAGGGATCTGCTTGCCGTCCTTGTCCTGTGCGGCCGGGACGCGCTGGACCACGCCCAGGATGCCGCCGCCGGTGACGACCTTGTCGCCGCGCTTCAGGGCTTGCAGCATGGTGCGCATTTCCTTCTGCTTCTGCTGCTGGGGGCGGATCAGCAGAAAGTAGAAGACGGCGAAGATCAGGACCAGGGGGGCGAACTGAGTCGCACTCGCCATGATGCCGCTGGCATCCTGCGCATAGGCGGGGGAAATCAGGGAAAACGGGTTCATAGCGGCGCGGGTCCTTGCGATGCAGCGGGCCGGACCATAGTTTCCGCCCCTCTTTCGTCAAGCGCCGTCTTTAAGCGGCAAGCCGTGTTTGGAATATCAGCCGTATGGAACAGATTTCGTTAGACCTTTTGACCCGCATCGCGGCCGCGCTGGAACGGTTGGCGCCGCCGCCGCCGAATGCGCTGGACCTGACGGCCGCGGATGCGTTCGTCTGGCATCCCTCGCCCGCGCATCTGGCGCCGGTGCGGAAAATCTCCCGCGTTGATATCGGGTTGTTGCGCGGCGTGGACCGGCAGAAGGACATCCTGGTGGAAAACACCCTGCGGTTCGCCCGCGGGCTGCCCGCCAACAATGCCATGCTGTGGGGCGCGCGCGGGATGGGCAAGTCCTCGCTGGTGAAGGCGACCCATGCGGTGGCGAACCGGGACAATCCCGGTTGTCTGGCGCTGATCGAAATTCATCGCGAGGATATCCGCACCCTGCCGGATCTGCTGAACCTGCTGCGGGCGGAAAAGCGGCGCTGCCTGATCCTGTGCGACGACCTGTCGTTCGAGAAGGAGGATGCCGACTACAAGGCGCTGAAGTCCGTGCTGGACGGCGGGATCGAGGGCCGGCCGGACAATGTGCTGTTCTATGCCACCTCTAACCGCCGGCACCTGATGCCGCGCGACATGATCGAGAACGAGCGCTCCACCGCGATCAACCCGAACGAGTCGATCGAGGAGAAGGTGTCGTTGTCCGACCGGTTCGGGCTGTGGCTGGGCTTCCACAACTGCGACCAGCCGACCTTCCTGGCGATGATCGACGGATATGCCGCCGATCTGGGCCTGCCGATCTCGCCCGAGGCGCTGCATGCCGAAGCGGTGGAATGGTCGGTGACGCGGGGTGCGCGGTCCGGCCGCGTGGCATGGCAGTTCATTCAGGAAATGGCCGGGCGGCTTGGGGTTCAAGCGGCTTCGGTCTGAGCCGCCAGCTCCACCCTGTTGCGTCCGCCTGTCTTCGCCCGGTACAGCGCCGCATCCGCCCGGATGATCACCGGTTCCACTGACGTATCGGTGGATCGCAGGCTTGCCGCGCCCATGCTGACGGTCAATTCAATCATGTGCTGGCCGAACGGCAGCTTGCGATCAGCGATGCGGCGGCGCAGGCGGTCGACGAAAGCAACCGCGGCGACGGGCGGCATATCAAGCAGCCCGATCAGAAATTCCTCGCCGCCCAAGCGGCCGATGAAGTCTGATTCGCGGATGCCGTCGCGCAGTGTCCCGGCCAGATGGCGCAACGCGTGGTTGCCGCCGGCATGGCCATAGTGATCGTTGACCGATTTGAAGAAGTCCACATCGACCATCACCAGCGTCAGATCCCTGTCGAATTGCACAGCGTCCTGGAACGCACGTCGCGCGGTGGCCATCGTCTCTGATCGGTTCAATGCCCCGGTCAGACCGTCGATCGTGGCCAGAATCCGTAATTTCGTCTCGATCTGCCGGCGTTCGTCGATTTCCCGTTCCAGCAACTGGCGGGAGATTTCGCTGCGCTGCGCACTTTCCGCCACGTCCTCGGCCAACGTCGCGAGGTAGGATGCCTGAGTTTCCATGGTCTCGCTGTTGAAGCGGCCCTCGGCGAAGGTTCGTTCCATCACCTCGGCTGCCTCCTGACGCAGTTCCGGGGTGATATCCACATAGGTCAGAATTCTGCCGCCGCCGGGCAGGACGGCGCAGCGAAACACCAGACGGCGCCCGTCCTTCAGCTTGATCCGCCTTCGCTTGCCGGAACCGAGCCGCAGTTCCTTGTCTAACGCTTTCAGGAACACGGGGAGGCTTTCGGGTGGCATATCGTACAGGTCGTCGGCGACGGCCTGATCGACCAGATCGCGAAATGCGGGTCTGGACCCCAACAGCGCGGGGGACGGATTGGCCATGGCCATGAGTGATTGGTTGACGGCACTGACCTTCAGTTCGTCATCCAGCAGAACGATGCCGATATCAACGACATCCCATGCGGCGGCCAGGGCAGCCATGCTAGCATCCGATGGGGGCATCATCCGAAGGTGCGACATTCCGGGCTTCTTCGTAGTGGCGTAACCCGCCGATCGATCCGACCGGGTGGGTGGTTCGGCGGGACGATACAGTGGCTTTATTAAGAAGCGGTAAACGCGGAGGCGGGAAAGTCCGCCGTCGTGTCGATCGGCCTACGATCCGCGACTGACCGCCGTGCAACCTCGGAGGGCGGATCTCGGACCATGGGTTCGTCATCGGGCGGGCTGACCTGTGATCGATCCGACACCGTTCAAGCCCAACCGCGTCGTCCGGACGCAGATCCGCCATGCCGCTTCGGCGTGACATCACCGAGCGCTAATGCGCTACCGATCGGCCCTGATAAAGGGAACGCCCACACCCGCAATGAAACCTATCACCACGTCGCAGCGCGCGATGTTCGTCTTCATCTGCTTTGTCTGGGGTACCACCTGGCTGGCGATGAAGATCGGTATCCAGACCGTTTCTCCCGGCATCTTCGCCGGTCTGCGCTGGACGCTGGCGGGCGCGATCCTGCTGGGCGTGCGGCGGTTCCGCGGCCAGCGGGTCATGCCGCCGCCCCGGCTGATCCCCAGGCTGGTCTTCGTGTCGGTGATTTTGATCACGCTGAACCAGATCATCCAACTGTATGGGCTGAAATACATCACGGCCGGGCTGGCCGCGGTGATCAGTTCGGCACTGACGCCAATGGCGCTGATCGCGTTCGCCGCCTTCGCGGGGCAGGAGCGGTTCAATCCTCGCCGGCTGGGCGCGATGGGCGTGGGAATCGCGGGGGTACTGACACTGTTCGGACCAAGCGCGTTGGCGGGTACGCTGGATGTGTGGGAAATGATCGGCGCGGCCGGCGTGACGGTGGGGTGCCTATGCTACGCGGCCGGGTCGGTGATGACGCGGCCGATCATGCGGACGCTGGAGCCGGTGCAACTCGCCGGGCTGACGGACCTGATCGGTGGCCTGGTGCTGCTGATCTCGGCCCTGGCGATCGAACCGGGGGCTTGGGAGTCGATGCACTTCCATTGGGGATGGCCGGCATTCCTGGCGTGGCTGTACCTGCTGGTGCCGGGCGCATTGATGTCCACGACGATGTACTTC
>JAKBCJ010000327.1 GCA_021807975.1 Pseudomonadota bacterium
ACGCGTTTTTCGAAAAAGTAACCGTGAACGCGCCGGAGCCTGATTTACGCCGCAATCGTTTGCGTTTGCTCAACCAAGTCCGATCTATCATGGATCAGATTGCCGATTTCTCCCGTATCGAAGGCTAGAGGTGAGGTCCGACATGACCAAGTGGGTTTACAGCTTCGGCGCCGGCCATAACGAAGGCCGAGCGGATATGCGCAACCTGCTGGGCGGGAAGGGGGCGAATTTGGCGGAGATGGCCTCGATCGGCTTACCCGTGCCCCCGGGGTTCACAATCACCGCCGATGTCTGCACCGCGTTCTACGACAACGGAAAGAAATACCCCGATGAACTGAAGGGCCAGGTCGATGCCGCCCTCACCGCCGTTGAAAAGGCCGTCGGGCTCGATTTCGGCGACCCGGCGCATCCGCTGCTGGTCTCCGTCCGCTCTGGTGCGCGCGTGTCCATGCCCGGCATGATGGATACAGTCCTGAATCTGGGCCTGAACGACATCACGGTTGAGGGTCTCGCCAAGGCGGCGAATGACCCAAGGTTCGCTTGGGACTCCTATCGCCGGTTTATCCAGATGTATGGGTCGGTCGTGCTGGGCGTGGACCATCACCGGTTCGAGGAAATCATCGAGCACGCCAAGCTGGATGCCGACGTGATCGAAGACACCGCGCTGAGCGCCGATAACTGGCGTGAGATCGTGGAGGGCTACAAAGACCTGGTTCACAAGGAAACCGGCAGCCCGTTCCCGCAGGACCCGCAGGAGCAGCTTTGGGGCGCGATCGGCGCCGTTTTCGGCTCCTGGATGAACCCGCGCGCCATTACCTATCGCCGCCTGCATGACATTCCCGCCGCCTGGGGCACCGCTGTGAACGTGCAGGCGATGGTGTTCGGCAATATGGGCAACGACTGCGCCACCGGGGTCTGCTTCACCCGCGACCCGTCCACCGGCGAGAACATGTTCTATGGCGAGTACCTGGTGAATGCGCAGGGCGAGGATGTCGTCGCCGGCATCCGCACGCCTCAGCCGCTGTCCAAATCCGTTGCCAAGCCGGGCGAAGTGCCGCTGGAGACAGCGATGCCGAACGCCTATGCCGAGTTGATGGAAGTCCGCGCGACCTTGGAAAAGCACTACAAGGACATGCAGGACATCGAGTTCACCGTGCAGCAGAACAAGCTGTACATGCTGCAAACCCGCAACGGTAAGCGTACCGCCGCGGCGTCGTTGCGCATGGCGGTGGAAATGGCGCGCGAGGGTCTGATCGGTGAGTCCGAAGCGGTGATGCGGGTCAATCCGTCCTCGCTGGATCAGTTGCTGCACCCGATGCTGGACCCGAAGGCGCCCCGCACGCTGCTGGGCAAGGGCCTGCCGGCAAGCCCCGGCGCGGCGTGCGGCACCGTGGTGTTCTCGGCCGACGAAGCGGAATCCCGCGCGGCGAAGGGCGAGGCGGTGATTCTGGTCCGCATCGAAACCAGCCCGGAAGATATCCACGGCATGCACGCGGCGAAGGGCATCCTGACCACCCGTGGCGGCATGACCAGTCATGCCGCGGTGGTGGCACGCGGCATGGGCAGGCCCTGCGTGGCCGGCGCCGGCGGCATAAGCGTCGATTACAACAGCCAGGTACTGGCAGCGGGCGGCAAGTTCATCCGCGCCGGCGAGGTCATCACCCTGGACGGCGCGACCGGCGAGGTCTTTGTCGGTTCCGTTGCGATGATCGAACCCGCCATGTCCGGCGATTTCGGCACTTTGATGGAATGGGCCGACAAGCACCGCCGCATGGGGGTGCGCACCAACGCCGAAACCCCGATGGACGCCGAAACCGCCCGCAAGTTCGGCGCCGAAGGCATCGGCCTTTGCCGGACGGAGCATATGTTCTTCGATCCCCAGCGCATTCTGGCGGTGCGGCAGATGATTATCTCCAACACCGAAGCGGGCCGCCGGGCGGCCCTGGCGGTGCTGCTGCCCTATCAGCGGGAGGATTTCCGGCAGTTGTTCACCATCATGGCCGGGCTGCCGGTGACGATCCGCCTGCTGGACCCGCCGCTGCACGAATTCCTGCCGCACGCCGATCAGGAAATGCAGGACGTGGCCGACTCGCTGGGAACCGAACTGTCGGTGATCCGTCAGCGCGCGGAGGAACTGTCGGAAGCCAACCCGATGCTGGGTCATCGTGGCTGCCGCCTGGGCATCGCCTTCCCCGAAATCTACGAAATGCAGGCCCGGGCGATCTTCGAGGGCGCGATCGCGGTGGCGAAGGAAACCGGCAACGCGCCGGTGCCGGAGATCATGATACCGCTGGTTGGCATGAAAAAGGAGCTGGAGATCACCCGCGCCCAGGTGGACAAGGTTGCCGCCGAGGTGTTCGCCGAAACTGGCACCACGATCGAGTACAGTGTCGGCACGATGATCGAACTGCCGCGCGCGGCGATGCTGGCCGACAAGATCGCGGAGGCCGCGGACTTCTTCAGCTTCGGCACCAACGACCTGACCCAGACGGTGTTCGGCCTGTCGCGCGACGACGCCGGCAAGTTCCTGCCGCATTATGTGGAGGCGGGTATCCTGCCGAAGGACCCGTTCGTATCGATCGACATCGAAGGCGTGGGCGAAATGGTCCGCATCGCCGCGGAGAAAGGCCGCCGCACGAAGCCCAAGCTGAAGATGGGCATCTGCGGCGAGCATGGCGGAGACCCGGCCTCCATTACATTCTGCGAGCAGGTGGGGCTGGATTACGTGTCATGCAGCCCGTTCCGGGTGCCGGTCGCCAGGTTGGCAGCGGCGCAGGCGGCACTGGGATCGGCGTCCGACCGCACGGCTTAGGGGCCAGTTACCATCCTGGCGGCGGGCTGGATGCATTTTTGCCCGGGGGCCGCGATCCAAACGGCCTCCGGCCCCGTATAGAGCGTATGGCACTGTTTCATCGCCGGTTCGCGGCGCTCGCGGCCGCTCTGTTCGGCCTTGTTGTCCTGGTCGGCTGTTCGGCCGATCCGGCCCCGCTCAATCTCGCCCCCAGCGTTGATCTCGGCCGCTACGCCGGGCGCTGGTATGTAATCGCCAACATTCCCTACTTCGCCGAGAAGGGGAATGTCGGCAGCTATTTCGACGTCGCCTTCCAGCCCGGCGGCAAGCTGACCGACATCTACTCCGGCCATCCGAAGACGCTGGATGCGCCGCTGAAAAGCTACACCATGAACGGCTACGTGGTGCCGGACACCGGCAATGCGCGCTGGCGCGAAAGCCCGTTCTGGCCGGTGTACCTGTCCTATCTGATCCTGTATGTCGATCCGGACTACCAGACCGCGCTGGTGGGCTACCCCGGCCGAGGCTATGGCTGGATTTTCGCCCGTACCCCGACGATCGACGAAGCCACCTACCGATCGCTGTTGGGGCGGTTGAAAGACCAGGGCTACGACGTCAGTCAGTTCCGACAAATCGTGCAGACGCCGGATCAAATCGGCAAACCCGGCTTCCAATAACCCCGCGAAGCGGTCTATGTGCGGCCTCGCCGGACCAGAGACGCGACTCGGGCGTAACCGGTCACGGCCCGACACTGTCATTGCATATGAGGCTTAGACCAGATGACCGATATCAGGCGCCCAACCCATCCGGGCGCAGTGCGTCCTTTCGCATGGATGGCTGTTTTGCTCACCGGGGTCGCGCTTCAAGGCTGTTCAACGACTCCCGGCAGCGTTGCCGCGGGTTCGAAGCTGCCTGTCTATGCCATCGATCTGGCCGGCGGCGCGAAATCCTGCGATGTGCCGCGGGTAGACCCGGTGGCCGGCCAGACCACGCAGGTCGCCGTGACAATGACCAACGATGGCGGCTGGTGCGGGCTGTCGGTGCATGAGTCCGGTCCCAAGCCTTACAGCGCCGGCCTGCTGACGGTTCGGCCAGACCATGGCACGATCCTGATCCACGAGGTCGGGGACAATACCCGTATCGACTACACACCTGATCGTGGATTTAGCGGCAACGACAGCTTTACCGTCCAGCTGCTGCCCGGCGACGCCATTATCCACGAAACCGTCGCGGTCTCTCTCGCCGCGAAGTAGTTCCGGATCGCCAACCCTGCCGCCCGCGGGGGGCTGGCCGGGCTGGCGGGATAGACCTGATCGCTTGCCGCGACTACTAAAAGCGGGGTAAGCGGAAGGAACATCCAATGAAAGATCTCGCGGGCAGAATCGCGGTTGTCACCGGCGGCGGCACCGGCATGGGCCGGGAACTGGTGCGCCAACTCGTAGCCGAAGGCTGCAATGTCGCGATGTGCGACGTCTCCGCCGCGGCGATGGCTGAAACCAAGCGCCTGTGCGAAGTCGAAAAACTGCCGCAAGGCCTGCGCATCACCGCCCATGTCGCGGACGTGTCCGACGCCGCCGCGGTCGATCGGTTCCGTGACGAGGTCGCCAGCCAGCAGGACACCGACAGGATCAACCTGCTGTTCAACAACGCCGGCATCGGCGGCGGCGGCAGCATGATCGCCAACAGCCGGGAGGAGTGGGAGAAGACGTTCAACGTCTGCTGGGGCGGGGTTTACAACAACACGCGGACATTCCTGCCGATGATGCTGAAGGCCGACCAGGGCCATATCGTCAACACCAGCAGCATCAACGGTGCCTGGGCCTCGGTCGGCCCCGGGACGCCGCACACGGCGTATGCGGCCGCCAAGTTCGCGGTCAAGGGGTTCACCGAGGCGCTGATCGCGGATTTGCGCATCAACGCGCCGCACATTGCCTGTTCGGTGGTGATGCCCGGCCACATCGGCACGTCTATCGTCGCGAACTCCCGCAAGATCCAGGCCGGTACGCAGTCCGAGGACATCACGCCGACCGAAATCGCCCAGGCCCGCACCCGCATCGCCGCGTCGGGCAAAGACCCGTCCGGACTGTCGGACGAGGCGATTCGGGACTTGGTGACCGAACGCGCCCGCCGGTTCCTGGAGGACGCGCCGATGACCGCCGCGCAGGCGGCGACCGTGATCCTGGAGGCAGTGAAGGCCGGCCAATGGCGTATTCTGGTTGGCGATGATGCCAAGGCGATAGACGCGGCGGTCCGGGCTGCGCCGGAAGACGCCTACAGCCTGGAGTTCTTCGAGGCGATCCGGGCAAAGGTGGGGTGGCGCCTGGGTAGCTGAGGACGGCTAACGGTTGGCGGTGGCCTTATCGGGGCATCTTTGCGTTGGCGAGGGTGCATCCAGTCCATGAAGCCAGTCTGCTCGCTCTTCCAAGCCAAAGAGGGAAGACAACACAAACTGGCTGCCGGATTGGAGGCACCCTGACAGCCGTCCGCCAGCCCGTCCCTCAGGACTTAAAGTCGGTCAACGCCACCGCCTGCTCTGCCGCCGCCCGCTTCTGCGCGGCATCCGCCCGCCGGAACCCGTCGCGGTCGCGAACCCGGGCCAGATAGGTGGCCATGCCGGGTGGAAACTCCGCCTCCATCCCCAGCCGGACCGCCAGCATCAACGCGTAACCGACGGAGATATCGGCCACGGTGAAGCGGTCGGCAGCCACGTAGTCGCGGCCACTCAACACGGCATCGAACGCCCGCAGGCGCACCAGGAACCAGCGCGTATAGTCCGCGACGATCTGCGGCGACTTACGCTCCGGCTTTTCGAACCGGTCGTACCGCAGCACC
>JAKBCJ010000328.1 GCA_021807975.1 Pseudomonadota bacterium
TGTCCGGCAACGGCGGACTGACATTTGTCGCGACCGGCGGATCGGGCACGGTGGCAGCCGGTGGAGGAAAAAACGAAATCATCATCATGCCCAACGACAAGGGATCATGGCTGATCGGCACCGGCGGACGCAACGATTCCATCCTGGCGCTTGGTTCTGGAAACGACTCCATTCGGCCGGGGGCCGGCCATAACACCGTCCTGCTGGGCAGCGGCAACGACATGCTGACACTGTCCGGCCAGGATATAATCGTGGCAACCAACGGGCATGACACCGTCGATGCAACTGCCGCCAAATCCACCCTCCTCAACGCGGAATCGGCTAATTTGACCTTCGTCGGGGGCGCGGGCACCGCTACGATCCTGGGCGGAACCGGCAGCGACACGGTTTTTGGCGGCAGCGGCCATCTGGTCGTGCATGGCGGGACAGCCGGCAACAACCTGCTGTTAGCCGGTGCGGGCGCGGCAACCCTGTTCGGCGGCGGCAACGGCGACCAGCTTTATGCCGAAGGCAGCCGAGCCCAAACCCTTATCGCCGGGGCGGGTAACGAGACGCTGTCGGCGGCACTCAGTTTTGGACATGTTTCGCTGCAAGGCGGCCTCGGCCAGGATCAACTCATCGCCGGCAGCGGCCAGGATACCCTGACCGCCGGAATGGGCAATGCGACCATGCACGGCGGGTTCGGCAAGGACACCTTCGCCTTTATCGACGGTTCGGCGGGCGGAAAGGACCTGATTCTGAATTTCATGCCAGGCGACAAGATCGACCTGTCCGGATATGGCAAACATGCCGTGACCGACGCCCTGGCCTCCCAGACCGCCACCTCTGGCGGAGTCACGATCACTCTCTCGGATCGGACCAAAATCACCTTTGCCGACGTGACCAGCCTGAACAAGACTAATTTCACCTGAACGTCCGCGGCGAATTGCATCCGCGCTGCAAATCTCCTAATAGGTTCGCGGAGCGCGGGTGTAGTTCAATGGTAGAACGGCAGCTTCCCAAGCTGCATACGAGGGTTCGATTCCCTCCATCCGCTCCATCCTCATGGATCGTCGGGCCGATCCTTCGGGGTATCGTCCGTTTCCAACGGAACCACCGGCCGCTCGTCGGTGGAATAGCCCTGTCCCGTTGTGAATGACGGCGTTTCCGGGCTGGCTTTACCCGGGCCGGGCAGGCCCGCTTTCGGCACCGTCAGATCAGTCGTCGCGCTGAAAAAGTCCGGCACTCCGGGGGTTTCGGCTGCCGTATCCGCGCGCGGCGCGAAAAGGTCCGGATCGGTCTTGGGTTCCGCTTTCGGAGCCTGGGTCCGTTGCTGAGGCATCCCCTCCCCCGGCATACCAAAGCTGGGCAGCCCGAAATTCTTGTCCAATCCCGCCGGGGGCGCATTCGAATACTCCCGCGACGGGGCCATTTTCGGTTGGGCGCAAGCCGGCAGCGCGATCGCCGCACCCATGCCGACCGCCAAGGCAGCCAACAGCCTCATGCCGGGACCTCCTGTTCTCACCGGCAGACATGACCCGAACCGGCAGCGAAGACGCAAATCGTTCCTGCGTGATGGGCCGGCTATCCCTCCAGCGTCTCGCGGCATGTCTCCACCAAATGCGTTCCCAAAGCGCGGTAATCCGCCGCCCGGGGTGCATTGGGACGCCATGCCAGTCCCAGCGTGCGCCACGCACCGGCCCCGGCGAGCGGACGCAGTACAATTCCGGTCCCCGCCGTGATCCCCGCCGCCACCGCCAGCTTCGGCAGCAGCGTAACGCCCAGCCCGCTCGCCACCATTTGCACCAGCGTATGCAGGCTTGTCGCCGCGAAGCCGTCCTGATCGCCTCTCTCGCCCGCCAGCAACCCGCACACCGCCAGCGCCTGGTCGCGCAGGCAATGGCCATCTTCCAACAGCAGCAGACGTTCCCGCACCAAAGCAGAGACCGCGACCTGCTCCTCGCCCGCCAACCGGTGATCCGGCGGCAATGCGACCATGAAGCCGTCCCGGGCGACCGGCACCGTTTCCGCCCCGCCGCAGTCGCACGGCGTCGCCAGCAGCAGCAAATCCAGCCTGTTGGCGGTCAGCCGGTCCACCAGGCTGGCGGTCGTATCCTCGCGCAAATACAACCGCAGCCGGGGAAACGCCGCCCGCAGCGCCGGCATCAGCGTCGGCAGCAAGAACGGCCCGATCGTCGGGATAACACCCAGCCTCAGCGGCCCGGCCATCGGCTCACGCGCCGCGGTCGCCGCTTCAGTCACCGCTTCCAGGGTGCTCAGCGCGGTCCGGGCACGATCAACCAGTTCCAGCCCCAGCGGCGTGAATACCACATGCCGTCCAGCCGCCCGGTCCAGAATATGGCAATCCAACTGCCGCTCCAGCGCCAGCAGACCAGCCGACAATGTGGACTGCGTAACCGAGCAAATCTGCGCCGCGCGACCAAAGTGGCGGCTTTCCGCCAAAGCAACCAGATAGCGCAGTTGTTGCGGGCTCGGTAGCAGAGTCATCGTTTCCTTCAATTAAATTGTGTAATTTCATTTAATGGCACGAAATTTCACCAAGCGCCATAGCCGTTTCGGACCAAACGCGGGACACCAGCATGCGCCGCACTCGACCGGCTTAGTCACCCCTGTCGAGTGCCCCGGGGAACTACTGCCTGAGCTTCTGAAGGCCACCCCCGGGGCTACGCGAAGAATATCGCCGGAATTCGGGGGGCCGGACACTGTCGTTCGCACCCCGCCGCGGGCAGCCAGCTCAAGCGCCCATGTAGAATTCGCGAATTAATTTATTGTTGTTCAGAGACTCCGGAGAGTCGCCTTCGAACTCCACATGCCCATGGACCAGCACATAGCCCCGATCGGCGATCCGGATCGCCTGGGTGAAGTTCTGCTCCGCCATCAGCACGGAGAGTTGAAACCCGTCTTTCAGCTCCTTGATCTTGTCGATGGTGCGGGCAACCAGCAGCGGGGCCAACCCGACCGACGGTTCGTCGATCAGCAGCATGCGCGGATCGGACATCAGTGCCCGCGCCAGGGCCAGCATCTGCTGCTCGCCACCGCTCATGGAGCCAGCCAACTGTTTGCGCCGCTCCGCCAGCCGGGGAAACGCCTCAAAGCAGAACGCCAGGTTGTCTTTCAGCTTGGCCCGCGCCGTGTCGCGGAAAGCACCCAGGTAGAGGTTCTCAGTCACCGTCAGGCGGGGGAACAGGCGACGGCCCTCGGGTACCAGCGCGATGCCCAGATCGACGATGGCCTCGGTGGATTTGCCTATCAGATCGTGGGCCACGCCGTCGATGGTGGCAACGATCAGGCCGGCGGTGGGACGCACCATGCCCATGATCGTCTTCATCAGGGTGGATTTACCGTTGCCGTTGGTGCCCAGCAGCGCAACCGTCTCGCCCTCGCGCACCGCCATGGTCACATTATGCAGAATGCGAATCGTGCCGTAACCCGAATCCAGGCCGGCGATGGTCAGGCTAGCGGGCAATGCCGGCCCCCGGGGCAACAGGTGTCATCGAAAGCTGGATCATCCGGACGGTACGCCTTGTTGGTTCAGGCTGATTTATCGCCGCACCATGTGGGCGCAGCCCGGCTTTGACAAGCCCGCCATCCGGTTACCGCGGCGTGCCAACCAGTGGGGGCCCCCCTCCCGCGATCGGCGCGGCCTGCGCCGCCACCCAGACATCCCGGCATCCGCCCCGGCCGCGCTTGTAAACCACCAGCCCATCGAACGCGGCGATCGGGCGGAACCGCGACCAGGCCCGGGCGAACGCCGGGTCCGCCGCGCTTAGCACGCGGATGTATTGGGTCGTCTCACGCGTATCCACCACCGCTATATCGGGACATCCAGCGATGAAATCGTGCGCCACCCAACGCGCGATCGGCCATTCCCTGTCCACTGCCGGATCGAATCCGGCGCGCCAGACTTCCCCCTTCAAGGCCCACATGGAATCGAAGCGGGACGCCCAGGTGACACCGGTTTCGTTCACCACCGGAAATCCCAGCGCGATCCATTCGGAAAACGCGATATAGGTCCGGGCGTGTTCGGCTTTCAGGATGGCTTCCAGTCTATCCACCGCGGTCTGCCGGGGCTCCGCCGCCTCTATTGCCCCGGGTTCCAGCAAACGGATCGAGGTGGCACAAAACACCCCGACCGCCAGGCTGGCCGCCACCAGCGGAACGCCGATTTTCCAACGCCGCTGCACGATTTCCCCGGCAATCCAAAGCGTCAGCGCCAGCACCGTGGCGATCGTGGCCGGCAGCCGGTGATAATACCAGTCCTTGCCGTCAACGAAGCACACAACCGTACTCGCCGCGGCGAACACCACCAGCGTCAGCATCAGGTCGAAGTCCGGCAGGCTGCGCCGGCGCAACCATAGCAGTCCAGCGGCCACGGCCTCACCCGACAGCAGCAGCGCGCTGTCCGACAACAACTGCACAAAAGACACATCGGTCGCGCCATACAACGCCAATGCCATCGGCACCGCCCGATGCAGATAGGCCGGACAATCGATCGCCACCAACCCCGCGTAGGCAGCCATCGCGACGCCGGCCGCGAACGGCATCGCCCGCCAGGGCCGCAGGCCGCGGGTCAGTGCCAGGCACTCCAGCGCCACGAACACAGCGGCGTAACGCGGCTTCAACGCGCATCCCAGGCCGGCCAGCACACCAGCCGCCACAGCCCATTTCCAGGGTATGGTCTTGCCGTCCAGCGACAACGCGAACAGCGCCAGGTACGGCAGGAACGCCGCCGTCATCAGATGCTCGCGCTGGCCCAGGTCGGCGGCGGGCAGGATCAGCAGCGCGCAGCCGATAACCGCGAACACCGGCAGCCGGTCGGCGAAAATCCCGCCACGCTGCCGCCGCAGCGTCGCTGCCCACCATGCACACCCCAGCACACCGGCGATGAACACCGGCATCGCGACGAACCTTGGATCGGCATCCAGCCAGCGTGCTATTTCCAGCGGCACCGCCGATATCCACACGATCAGCGGCGGGTTGACCTCCACTACGTCGATGTACAGTTCGAACCCGGACATCCACCGCCGGGCGACATACAGCAGCCAGGCGATGTCGTCCTTTTGGGGCGAACGCAGAGCGATGAACAGAACGGTACCCAGCACGCACACCAGCAGCAGCGTACTGACGATCGACACCATGTGCCGGGTACGGAAAAAACCCCGGCCAAGTCCGGGGGCGGAGACATGAGACATTGTTGCAGTGAAAACTTCTGACCGGAAAATGTGCGCTAGTCGCACTCTTTGTTGCCACACCGTTAAACTCCAGCCAAGTGGCTGAATCATGACAGCGCAGGGCCGGCTGGACGCAAAAGATGAATTTTCGCTTTAGGCGCCGGACGCCATCGTCCGTTTGCCGAACCGTGCTGCCTCCTCCAGTTCGAACTGCGCGCGGCGTCCTTGTGCGGCGGCCAGCACGCCCGCCCGTTCGGCGATGACCGCGCCAACCGCTTCCGCCGCCACCCGGGCAGCAACCAGTTCGGCGCGCACCTTGGCGGATCGTGCCCGCGCTTCGGCCAGGGCTCCCATCGCCGTCGCCCGTTCGGCCTTTTCGGCGAGACGCCGTTCGGCAAACATATCCTGAAAGCGGTGCGCGTCTTCCAGCAAGCCGTGTGCCGCCC
>JAKBCJ010000329.1 GCA_021807975.1 Pseudomonadota bacterium
GGCGGCAAGCGCCTGCAATGCCAGATCGGCCGGGGCGCCGGACAATGCCTTCATCGCCAGATCGTCGGTCACCAGAACTCCTTCAAAGCCGATCCGTCCGCGTATCATCGCCCCGATCACCGTTGGCGACAACGTGGCCGGCAGCGCGGGATCGAGCGCCGGGTACACGATATGGGCGGTCATCATCCATGGCAGGTCGGCGTTCAGCGCGAAAGGGTGGATATCGGCGGACAAATCGGCTTGCTCGACCGTCGGCAGCGACAGATGGCTATCGACGTGGACGCGGCCGTGGCCGGGGGCATGTTTGCCGACCGGCAGGAGCCCAGTCGCCAGCACACCGTTGGCAACCGCCCTGCCCAGCCGCGCCACTGTGACCGGATGTTCGGCGTACGCTCGGTCGCCAATGACATGATGGGCGCCGGGAACCGCGATATCCAGGACGGGCGTCGCGACGATGGTAAAGCCGGCGGCGCGGCAGTCCAGCCCGATCAACGCCCCGGTCAGCCAGGCCGCGCGCAGACCCCGGGCGGGATCGGCTTGGAACAGCCGGCCGAGCGCGGCGGCTGGTGGATGAGCGAGCCAGTGCGGCGGACGCAGGCGGGCCACGCGGCCGCCTTCCTGATCCACCATGATGTCCGCTTCGGCGGGCAGCACCTGGCGTAACGCCCCGATCAGGACGGCGAGTTGCTCCGGATCCTGGATGTTGCGGGCGAACAGGATGACCCCGGCCGGCGGAAAGGCGCGGAACACCCCGGCTTCCCCGGCGGAGAGCACGGGGCCGGCGATGCCGACGATCGCGGCGCGGGGGACCGGGGTGTTCATGGTTTCGGCGGACAGTCCCGGGCGGGCCTAGAAATCGGCTACCGAACAGCCGGCGCCCTTGGCCCGCACCCGTTCGCAGAAGGCGCGCGCCCGGGCGACATCGGCGAACCCGGCCATCCGCACGCGCCAGAAGGTGTGGCCGTCACGCTCTGTCTTCGAATAGGTCGGCTGACGGCCGCCCAGCAGGTCGGGCATTTTCCTGGACAGTTGCGTCCATTCGGCGTGAGCGGACTCCTCCGACGTCAGCGCGGCCAGTTGCACCATGGGCTGATGCCCGGACGCGGGGGCGGCGTGAGCCTCGGAAGCCGGCTTGACCGGGGTGGGTTTCGGCGCAGGGGGCGCGTTGACGACCACCAGCGACTTGGCGGCCGGGGCGCGCGGCGCCGGGGGCGGAGCAGCCGCGACGGTTGGGGCGGGCGCGGGCGCGGATGCGGGCGCGGGTGGCGCGGCATCGGCGACCGGCTGGGGCGGCACGGCGGCTGTGCCCAGGGCCTTATTGTCGGGGATCTCTGGCGCGGGAGCCAACCGAGCGTTCTGGGTGTCGGAACCGCCGGAAAACACGTCGTTTTCGGCGCCGTCGATTTTCATGCCGCCGGGATTGGCCGGCTTTTCGCGAACCGGCCGGGAGTCGGCGGTGACCACCGGGATTTCCCCGCTGTGGCGGCCCATCAGCGCCGAGGCGCCGATCAGCACAACCAGCACGGCCCCCAGACCGCCGGCGAACATCACCAGACGGCGCGTATCCGGATCCATCCCCTGCGGCGCCCGACCAGGGGCCGTGCCGTAGCGTCCCGCTCGGTTGCCCCGATAGCCGCGATTCGGAATGCTTGTATCGTCCGACACTTCACTGCTCTTTCCCGTTGGCCGCCCCCCGGCGCAACGGGGAGTCAGCGCATTTCTTCCACGGGCGTGACGCCCATCACCCGCAGGCCGGACCGAATAACCACGGCGGTCGCGGCGACCAGCGCGAGGCGCGCCCGCGTTTCTGGCAGATGGTCCGCCTGGATGAATCGAAGCGTGGCATCGTCCTTGCCCCGGTTCCACAGCATATGAAAGTCGGCTGCCAAGTCATAGAGAAAAAACGCAACTCTATGTGGCTCGCGCGCCAGGGCGGCGGCTTCCACGGTGCGCGGCCACAGCGCGAGGCGGCGGATCAGGGTCAGCTCCGGCTCGCTGGTCAGGGTATCGACGGGAGCGGTCGCCAGATCGTCGGTGGTGGTGATTTCAGCGGCGGCGCGCAGCACCGAACGGCAGCGGGCGTGGGCGTACTGGACGTAGAAGACCGGGTTTTCCCGCGTGGTGGCCAGGACCTTATCGAGGTCGAATTCCATCTGGGCGTCGGCGTTGCGGGTCAGCATGGTGAAGCGGACGGCGTCCTTGCCGACTTCTTCCAGCAGGTCGCGCAGGGTGACGTAGGTGCCGGCCCGCTTGGACATGCGGACGGGCTCCCCGCCCTTCATGATGTGGACGATCTGGCACAGCACCGCGTCAAACTTCGTGGTGCCCTGAGACAGCGCCTTCACGGCGGCTTTCATGCGCGGGACGTAGCCGCCGTGGTCGGCGCCAAGGATGTCGATCAGCACGTCGTAGCCGCGATCGATCTTATCGGCGTGGTAGGCGATGTCGTTGGCGAAATAGGTGTTGCTGCCGTCCGACTTGCGCAGCGGGCGGTCCACGTCGTCGCCGAACGCCGTGGACCGGAACAGGGTTTGCGGGCGCGGTTCCCAGTCGTCGGGGGTTTTGCCCTTCGGCGGTTCGAGCACGCCTTCGTAGATCAGGCCGTCTTCGTGGAGTTTTTCGATGATCCGGTCGGCGGCGCCGGAGGCGACCAGCGCGCGTTCGCTGCTGAAGATGTCCTGCTGGACACCGAGCAGACGGAGGTCTTCGCGGATTTCGGTCATCATGGCGTGGATGGTGTGGTCTTTTACCGTGTCGAGCCATCGTTCCGGGGACGCGATCCCAAGGTCTGGCGTGGCGAGGGAGGCCAGGTATCGGGTTGCCAGCGCCTGGCCGACCGGGATCAGGTATTCACCTTTGTATTGCAAGCCGCCGGGGACTTCGTTGGCGAATTCCTCCTCGGTCATCGGGGAGCCGATGGCCTGGAGGTAGCGCCAGTAAGCGGCCCAGGCGAGTGCCGTGACCTGCGCCCCGGCGTCGTTGATGTAGTATTCCTTGGTGACGTCGAACCCCGCTTTGGTCAGCAGGTTGGCCAGCGCATCGCCGACGACGGCACCGCGGCAATGGCCGATATGCATCGGGCCGGTGGGGTTGGCGGAGACGTACTCGACGTTGATTTTCGTGCCGCTGCCGGTGGTGGCGTCGCCATAGGCCTCTCCGGCCGTGAGGATGACCGGCAGCAGGGTTCGGAAGGCTTGGGGATTCAGGCGGAGGTTGACGAAGCCGGGGCCGGCGGCTTCGGCGGTTTGGATGTCCGGGCTGGCGGTCAGGTGCTGGACCAGGGCGGCGGCGATTTTGGCGGGCGGCTGGCGGGCGGCTTTGGCGGACACCATGGCGGCGTTGGTGGCCATGTCGCCATGCGCGGGGTCGCGGGCGGGGGAGACTTCGACGCGCGCGGCGATCTCCGGCGGCAGGTCGGGGACGATTTGTGCCAGGGCGGCGAGGACGGTTTCGCGCAGGCGCGCGTAGATGTCGGTCTCGCGGATGCGAGCGGAGCGGTCGGATGCGTTCATGGGCGCGTCTTAGCGCGGGATGGGGGGCCGGGTCGATGGTGAAGCGGTTAAGGCTTCGATTGCCGGACGCCGCGACGTTCCGCGGGGATGGTGGTCAGGACAACGGCGGCCGTTGCCAGGACGGCAATGATGGAAACCGCTTGGAAGACCTGAAGAGCGTTAAAAATGGGGTTGGAGAACATTCTGTCACACCTCGGCAAGTAGTTCCGAAATCGTCGCGGCGGAGAGGGTTGTCAACCCGGCATTGGCGACGAAAAGCGTATTTTCGCTGGGGTCAAGATGAGTGACATGGGCTTTGATGATGACGAACCCGGCGACGCATACGATTGTGTTCAGAAAGGTTATCCCTCCCACGAAAATCCTTGCCCGGCGCCATGGCCCAGCACTGTGGATCAGAACGTCGGCCGCGGCCGCACCGCCAAGGGTAAGGGCAACCGCCAGAAAATCCTCGTTACATAGCAGGCGCAGGAAGGTCGCCGGGCCACTGGCGGGCAGCCACCCCATGGCAGCCACGACAATCAGCGGCGTTAGCGACAAACCGACACCGAAGATGGACCAGACGATGAGACGTTCCAGCATTGGAATTCAAACCATGACATTGCCGGGCGATCATGGAGCGAGGAAGTCGCCAAAACCTTAACGCGTGGTGTGGTTCGGTGACCTCGATGCCGGGTTGGCGGGACAGGGCGAAGTTGTACTTGGGGGATGTTATATAGCGATCCCTTGGTGCGGGTTGAACGACTGCATTGCAAGGGGGTGGTCTTTGCCGGTTGGTTTTGGTTTCGGCGTCTAACCGACGTCTCAATAGGCATGTCGTGGGATTTTGTTTCATTTTTTGGTTTTTTAGCTGCGCCGCATTTGGCCGCTGGGGAGATTTTTGCCCGTTGCGTGCCCGATACCGTTAATAGGAGCGCATTCCCGATAGGCCGTTTCGGACGCGCCTGTCGCGGGCGGGCACCGGGAGATCAACGCGTTAAGCGGTATGGCTTATAGGGGCACATGCTGCGCTTTGTAAACAGAAACGGGAAAATTGTCAAATTTATCCATGCTGCCCCCGAAGCATGTCAAGCTAATGGTGCTCGTTTGTAAATGCGCCGGGTTCTCTCGGCTCGTATACGAGAACGATTTCGATATTAGACCCCTGGTTCTTCTCCACAAGGGTACCGGAAAGCGTCTTTGTGCTAACTGTAACTTGCAGGCTCCTGTCTTTGGTCCACACAACCCCTGGGTCGCCCACCGGGTACTGATCATTTTCCAGCTCGATCCTCCTCCAGGAAAGGCCAGTGCCGGGCCGGCGGTCGCCGTAGTCCAAATAGAAGAAATAGTCGATAAATTCCCCATTGGCGCAGGATCGCTTTAAGATACTCGCGAGATAATCGCCGTCAATGCTTGGATAGCTCGCCGCGATCGTCAACTGGCAACCGGGCAGGTTCGGCCAGTCCCGGAAGACTTGATCTTTCGCTACCCACAAACCGGACACATAGCTATATGCGTTCACCGCAATAAAAATGGCCCCAATTCCTAGGTACTTTGCGATTCGCCTTAATATGCGGCGGACTTTCGAGTTCATCTGCTGCTCCATCTAATCCGCCTAGTGGTGACCTATTCTTCCGTCCTGGTAAAATGAGTAGCCCAACGTGGTGTCATAAACATCGCGGTTGGGTAAATTATTATAGATCGGGTTCGGAGGATTGTCTGGAGAGAAATTGAAATTTGACTTATATGCCGCATATTGGTTGCTAATCCCAAGAACACCATCGAGTGACATACCTATGGACGCCGCGTACGCTCCAATTTCAAAATTTGCATAATCTATAAAGGAACTAATGACTGCCGGGGCGGGGCCACCGCCAACCCGCTGAAAGTCCCAGGCGCCGCCATGCCTGAACAACGCTAAATTCGCAACTCCAACTGGGGCGCCCCCCGAGTCCAGGCCATCCGTGCTTCCCATCGAAGCGAGTTGGCTTCCTATATCGGTAACGGCCGCCGGATTGGCGTTCGCTGGCATCATCATTGCCTGGCCCTGTCCGTTCAGAATCGGGTTTTCGTTGTTGTCAAGGAACGGAACCGGTGCGGAACTTGTTTT
>JAKBCJ010000330.1 GCA_021807975.1 Pseudomonadota bacterium
GCGTCCATTCGATTCTGAAGAGTTCCCCTATGCGTTCCTGGAAGCGTTCGGGAACAAGGAAACCACGCTGAAGCGTCTTCGCAAAGGCGAGTCCAACAAATCCGATCTGGGCGGTGTGCTTCAGACGAACAACATCCACATCGCCGTTTGTAAGCCCGGCGAGGTGACGCGGACGCTTGGTGCGTTGAAGGCCAGCCCAGCCACGATCCGGGCAAAGGCGCGCTTCGTGCTGGCAACGGATGGCGCGATGTTCGAGGCGGAAGACCTCACCACGGACGACGCGCCGGTCGCCTGCACCTATGCCGATTTCCCGAACCATTTCGGCTTCTTCCTGCCGTTGGCTGGCATCACCACGGTTAAACCGATCCGCGAAAGCTCTTTCGATATCCGCGCGACCAGCCGTTTGAACCGGCTTTATGTCGAGTTGCTGAAGGACAATCCCGACTGGGGCACCGCGCAGCGCCGCCATGACATGAACCATTTCATGGCGCGGCTGATCTTCTGCTTCTTTGCCGAGGATACCGAGATATTCAACGGCGCCGGCAGCTTTACGTCCGTGATCGAGACCATGAGCGCGCGGGATTCGTCGAACACCCACGACGTGATCGGCGAACTGTTCCGCGCCATGAACACCAAGACGACGGAGCGGGTAGCGGCCGGCGTCCCGCGCTGGGCCGAAGGTTTTCCCTATGTGAATGGCGGGCTGTTTTCCGGCAGCACGGATGTGCCGCGCTTCAGCCGCATCGCCCGGTCATACCTGCTGCATATCGGTGGCCTCGACTGGAAGAAAATCAACCCGGATATTTTCGGGTCGATGATCCAGGCGGTGACGGACGATGAGGAGCGTGGCGCGCTGGGCATGCATTACACCAGCGTGCCGAACATCCTGAAGGTGCTGAACCCGCTGTTCCTGGATGATCTGCGGCAGCAGTTGCGGGAAGCCGGCGACAATGCGCGCGTGCTGCTGAACCTGCGCAAGCGGATGTCGAGAATCCGCGTGTTCGATCCGGCCTGTGGGTCGGGCAATTTCCTTGTCATTGCCTATAAGGAAATGCGGGCGATCGAGGCGGAGATCAACCGGCGCCGTGACGAAGCCGACCGGCGCTCGGATATTCCGCTGACGAACTTTCGCGGGATCGAACTGCGCGACTTCCCAGCCGAAATCGCGCGCCTGGCGCTGATCATCGCCGAATACCAGTGCGATGTGACCTATCGTGGGCAGAAGGAAGCGCTTCGGGATTTTCTGCCGCTTGATGCGGAGAACTGGATCACGTGCGGCAATGCCTTGCGGCTCGATTGGCTCAGTATTTGCCCTCCGACGGGGACCGGCGTGAAGCATCATGCTGACGACCTGTTTCAAACACCGCTTAATCAGCCGCAGATCGACTTCGAGAATGAGGGCGGTGAAACTTATATTTGCGGAAATCCCCCATACAAAGGTAGCAAGTGGCAGACCGCAGAGCAGAAAGAGTTACTGGCGAGCGCATGGGTTAAATCTCCTCATCTTGCTAAAACCACTGACTACGTAACCGGTTGGGTGGCCCGTTATCTCGACTACGCGAGCCAAGTCCCAGAAGCAGTTGCTGCGTTCGTGACCACGAATAGTATTTGCCAGGGGCAGCAGGCTTCTGAAATTTGGCCGGTCGCCTTTAAGCGCGATGTTGAGATCCGCTTTGCACATACCCCATTCAAATGGAGAAATCTCGCCAGCCACAATGCCGGCGTGACCGTCATTATCGTCGGACTTGGCCATAATTCTGCAAAACCTAAATTACTCTTTGATGACACAAGCCTAGTTCGTGAATGCAACGTGATTGGTCCATACCTCGTACCCAACCGGACCGACGTAGTGCAAAAGGCAAACGTTCCGATTGGTTCGCAATCTACGATGCTGTTCGGCAATATGCCGCGGGACGGTGGGCACCTGTTTCTGGACTCAGATGAAGTCAGGCAGCTTCGAAGGGACCCGGAAACTCGAACTTATGTTCGGCAGTTCGTCGGCTCGGAGGAGTTGATAAATGGCAAGCAGCGATATTGTATCTGGATTGAAGACCAGGATGCCGAAACTGCAAAGAAAAATGCGCTTATCGGCGGGAGATTGGCACTCGTAGCGGAAAACAGGCTTCGGTCACCTGCGGGATCGACCCGCGATTTTGCAAAGCGGCCACACAGATTTGTACAAATAGCAGGCCGATCTGAGAGCTCAGCCATTGTGGTTCCACGCGTGTCTTCGGAAAATAGGGATTATCTACCAGTCGACTTCCTCACTAGCGAATACATTATCGGGGACCGCAATTTCGCCCTCTACGATGCCCCCCTTTGGAATATGGCGCTCATCGCCTCACGTCTGCATTGGGTGTGGATCGGCACAGTTTGCGTACGGATGCGAACTGACTTTTCCTATTCCAACACCCTCGGCTGGAACACTTTTCCCATGCCGAAGCTGACAGAAAAGAACAAAGCCGACCTGACCCGTTGCGCCGAAGACATCCTGTTGGCGCGCGAAGCTCATTTCCCCGCGACCATCGCCGATCTCTATAACCCGGACACCATGCCGGCTGATCTCCGCGCGGCGCATGATCGCAATGATGAAGTGCTGGAGCGCATCTATATCGGCCGCCGGTTCAAGAACGACACCGAACGCCTCGAAAAGCTGTTCGAACTTTACACCAAGATGTCCACCAGCCAGGGCAAAGGCGCCAAGGCAAAGACCACTGGGCGATGAGCGATAACGGTATTTCCATGAGTGCAGTGAGGGCGCTGGCCCTAATCGACGACCTGCGCGCTTTGCCGGCTGAAACCGCATGGGTAGAGTTCAAGGAGAATAATGCCGATCCGGCGATGATCGGGGAGCGGATCTCGGCCCTATCCAATGCGGCACGGCTGGCTGACCAGCATTTCGCGTATCTCGTTTGGGGCGTCCGCGACGGCGACCATGCGGTTGTGGGCACCAGCTTCGAGCCGAGCAGCCAGAAGCACAATGGCCAACCGCTGGAGTTCTGGCTGGCGCAGCGTCTTCAACCCAGTATCGCCTTTGCGTTCAAGCCCATCGACTACCGCGGCACCAAATTGATTTTGCTGGAGATTCCGGCGGCGGCAACCAGCCCGGTGGAATTCGAGCGCGAAGCCCGGCTCCGCATCGGCAGCGCGACTCCACGGCTTTCGGACCACCCAGAGCGCCTGCGGGCACTTTGGGCAAAACTACAGCCTTATGTTTGGGAGTCTGGCCTCGCGGCACAGTTCCTGACCGGCGACGAGGTTTTGGCAAGGCTCGATTACGCCAGCTATTTCGACCTTACCGACCAGCCCTTGCCAGATAACCGCGAGGGTATCTTCGAGAAGATGACGGCCGACCGCCTGGTGCAAAAAGATGTCGGCGGACATTGGAATATCACTCATCTTGGGGCGATCCTGTATGCCAAGCGCCTAAGCGATTTTTCACCCTCGATCGCCAGAAAGGGGGTGCGCTTCGTAGCATATGATGGCCTTAATAGGGCCAGCATGGTGACACACAGGCAAGATGGGCAAAAAGGTTACGCTCATGGCTTTAAGGGCTTGGTCGAATATATCGACGGCTTACTGCCGCGCAACGAGCATATCGGCAAGGCATTTCGGGAGGAGAGTCCGCTTTATCCTTCTATTGCCATTCGCGAGTTGATTGCCAACGCACTGATCCATCAGGACATGACGATTACCGGGGCAGGTCCCATGATCGAGCTCTTCAAGGACCGCATGGAAATTACCAACCCCGGCCAACCGCTGGTAAGCCCGGATCGGTTCCTCGATTATCCACCACGCTCCCGCAACGAGGCGCTTGCCTCGCTGATGCGGCGGATGAAATTGTGCGAAGAGCAGGGAACCGGGATCGACAAGGTGTTTTTACAGGTTGAACTGCACCATTTACCGCCGCCGGATTTTCGATCGGAGGGCGAGGCCGTGCGCGCCGTCCTGTTTGCGCCAAGGCGTTTTGCCGACATGACCCCAGAAGAGCGGGTTCGTGCCTGCTATCAGCATGCAGCGTTGAAATATGTCAGCGGCCAGCGCCTGAAGAACTCTACCCTTTGCGAGCGCTTCGGGATCGATCCCCATAATGCCGCCCAGGCATCGGCCGTCATTCGACAGACAATTGCCGCCGGCCTGATCCGACCAGCCGACCAGGAGCATCCGAGAGCAGGGTATGTGCCATTCTGGGCGTAGCGCTTGGGGCGTTCTTGATCGGGTTTTGATTTTCCGGGATACAGGACTGACGCGAGATATGAAAAATATAATAAATTCAGTTTCTTATGTGTCTTCCGTCACCACGTCCGTTCTTGATCGGGTTTTGATGAGGGGGACAAAGGGCTGCCGCCCGGTCGCCACCGCCAAGGACCCGGGGTGCCAGATATGACCCAATCCGTCCCCTCCGTCTCGGTTTCCTATGCCAGCAATGGCAGATCGACCAAAGCCAACGAATTCGGCATGCGGCCGATGCAAGAGCGCGCCTTCGACAAGCGCGGCGAGCAATATCTGCTGATCAAGTCGCCGCCGGCCTCGGGCAAGAGCCGCGCGCTGATGTTCATCGCGCTCGACAAGCTCGCCAATCAGGGCGTTAAGCAGGCCATCATCGTCGTGCCGGAAAAATCCATCGGCGCCAGCTTCGATGACGAGACGCTAAGCAAGCACGGCTTCTGGGCGGACTGGCACGTTGAGGCGAAATGGAATTTGTGCAATGCGCCGGGCAACGACAACGGCGGCAAGGTCAATTCGCTGGGCGCGTTCCTGGAAAGCAACGACAAAGTGCTGGTCTGCACCCATGCGACGTTCCGCTTCGCCGTCGATAAATTCGGGGTCGCGGCGTTCGACGACCGGCTGATCGCGGTGGATGAATTCCACCACGTCTCGGCCAATCCCGACAACAAGCTCGGTATCCATCTGGGCGATTTCATCGCGCGCAACCGGGTGCATATCGTCGCCATGACCGGGTCTTATTTCCGGGGCGACGCCGAGGCGGTGCTGGCGCCACAGGACGAAGGCAAGTTCGAGAGCGTCACCTACACCTATTATGAACAACTCAACGGTTATCAGTACCTGAAGCAGCTCGACATCGGTTACTTCTTCTACTCGAACTCCTACGCCGACGACATTCTGAAGGTGCTGAACCCGGCGGAGAAGACGATCATCCATATTCCCAGCGTCAATTCGCGCGAGAGCACGAAGGACAAGATCAAGGAGGTGGAACACATCATCGAGGAACTTGGCGACTGGCAGGGGACCGATCCCGCCACCGGCTTCCAGTTGGTCAAGACGGCCGACGGGCGGATTCTGCGCATTGCCGATCTGGTCGATGACGATTCCGCCAAGCGGGACCGCGTGTCCGCCGCGCTGAAAGACCCGGCGCAGAAGAACAACCGCGATCATGTGGACATTATCATCGCGCTGGGCATGGCGAAGGAAGGCTTCGACTGGATCTGGTGCGCGCACGCGCTGACGGTAGGCTATCGTTCCAGCCTGACCGAGATCGTTCAGATTATTGGCCGGGCCACCCGCGATGCTCCGGGTAAGACCCGCGCGCGCTTCACAAATCTGATCGCCGA
>JAKBCJ010000331.1 GCA_021807975.1 Pseudomonadota bacterium
TCTCGACGACCTCTGGCGTGATCGGTTCGATATAGGTGGCGTCCGCCAGACCGGGGTCGGTCATGATGGTGGCGGGGTTGGAGTTGACCAGGATGACGCGATAGCCCTCGGCCTTCAGGGCCTTGCAGGCCTGTGCGCCGGAGTAGTCGAACTCGCAGGCCTGACCGATGATGATCGGGCCGGCGCCGATGATCATGATGGATTTGATGTCGGTGCGTTTGGGCATGGTTGGTCAGCCTGAAATAGGGTTTGATGGGGCGCCCGGTAGTCGCGCCGGCGGGGACATGAAACGGAACCGCACAGATGCGCCAGACCCGTTGGACCTTGGATAGATATCCTGACGTAAAGCCTTCAGCAGGGCGTCCAGGTATTTCTCGGGGTCGATCGCTTGCCGCTCCTCACCCGTTTGGGAAATGGCATCTTGAAATGAATACAGCGCCTTTAGGACATTCGACGACGCGACAAGCGTGAGACTGTTCACGGCATCGGCATACTTGGCCTGATCGTCAGCAGTGCGATTCTCTTTGACGACTCCTGATAGAGCCAACACGTACGCGCGATAGAGTTCGAGTTTCAACTTCCTCCAGTCGGCTTCACGTTCCTTCCGCTTGGTCAACAGATAGGTCAGGATCGCAACACTGATCGCTGCCGCCGCCGAGAGGATCGCTGTGAAAAGACCAAGGTTCATATCGCCACCTCCGATTTGGAAACTGGGTCTCCCTTAGCGGTTGGGGGTACCCAATCGGGCATTGCCCGGCGGAGATAGTCGTCGAACATCGGTACGGTGAAGGCCGTTCCGCCACGGTTAGGGGCGTAGATCATGCCTTTGGTAATCAGCCCGCCACGCATCGGGGCCAGACTCTGGGTCTTCGTCCCAAGAACAAATGCGATTTCGCTGGCCGTCACGGACGGGCCTCTCAACGACGCCATCGCCCGCAAATAAGTCTTCTCGCGATGCGTCAACCGGTCGAAGCGAACCCGAAAGAAACTTGCATCCAGCTGTCGCTCCACCTTCTTGGCTGCGGCCACCACGTCCGCCCGATCGATGACGGAACCATCGGCGCAGTTCCAGGCATGGTAAGCCCATTCCTGAAGGAAGTAGGGATAACCCCGGGTGGTTTCGTAAATTTCGCCAAGTGCCTCCGGCGTGATGTCAACATCCTGCGCCTGAGCCGGTGCGAGCAGCGCCCGATCCGAATCTGTTCGGCTGAGTGCTCCGAGTTCAGGAAAATCGAACATCCGTTCCGCATAAGATTTTGCCTGCCCGGCCAGCCCGACAAGATGGGGCAAACCGGCGGCGATCAGCAGTACGGGCAATTGTTCCTGCACACATCGGTGCATGGCCATAATCAACGAGCCAAAGTCGCGCGCGTTGAGGTATTGCAACTCATCGACAATAACGACGATCTGGCTGTCCCGTGCCGCCGCTGCCCGGCCCACCGCGGACAGCAGGTCGGCCAGATCGATATCGAGATCGCCCGTATCGGCGACACCGGGTTCGGGATCGATGTCCAACGCCAATTCGGCGTCGCCGTAGGTCAGTTTGATGCTGGACAAGAAGCTCTTTAATACACGCAGGCCGCGCTTCACGTCGGCGGACAACCGGCCAAGACGATCCAGATCGAGCAGCACCGCCCGCAAAGAGGGCACGAGCAACTCCGCGAGGCGCTTGTGTTCGTGCGCCTCGATGAAACAAACCTGGAATCCGTCGGCTCGGGCCAATCGAACCGCCTCGCGCAACAGGACGGTCTTGCCGACGCCGCGCAAACCAACAGCGATGAAGCTCTTGGCGTGGCGGCGCAACCTGATCCGACCGAGCGCAATCCGTGTCTGTTCGAGCAAGTCATGCCGCCCGCTGAGTTCGGGCGGGGGCGTGCCGGCTCCGGGAGCATAGGGGTTGCGCAGGGGGTCCATGACCAAACTTACAAAAGTTATCGCTTCTTAGAGAATTTTCGATAACTAGCGATAGTTCTCGTTATTTGGGTTCTCCATCATCCCCACGAACCGCCGGAACAAATGATGGCTGTCGGTCGGTCCCGGGCTGGCTTCGGGGTGGTACTGCACCGAAAACGCCGGCCGATCCATGGAAGCGATCCCCTCGTTCGATCCGTCGAACAGCGATACATGCGTTACCTTCACGTTCGCCGGCAGGGTGTGCGCATCGACCGCGAAGCCGTGGTTCTGGCTGGTGATCTCCACCTTTCCGGTGGCGAGGTCTTTCACCGGCTGGTTGGCGCCGCGATGCCCGCGATCCAGCTTGTAGGTCTTCGCACCCAGCGCCAGTGCCAGAAGCTGGTGGCCCAGGCAGATGCCGAAGATCGGGGTGCCGCTGTCCAGCACCTGACGCAGCACGGGCACCGCATATTCCCCGGTCGCCGCCGGGTCGCCCGGGCCATTGGACAGGAACACGCCGTCGGGCTTGTGGCGCAGGATATCCTCGGCGGTAGCGGTGGCCGGCACGACCGTCACCTTGCAGCCGGCGGAGGCCAGGCACCGCAGGATGTTCCGCTTCGCGCCGTAATCGACCGCGACGACATGGTGTTTCGGCGCCGATTGCCGGCCGAAACCGGCAGGCCAGGACCACGCGGTCTCATCCCAGTCGTAGGTCTGGCGGCAGGTGACTTCCTTCGCCAGGTCCATGCCCTCCAGCCCCGGCCACCCAACCGCCCGCGCGCGCAGGGCGGGCAGATCGAATTTGCCATCGGACGGAAACGCCAGCACGCCGGTCGGGGCACCGCCATCGCGGATGCGGAGCGTCAGCGACCGCGTATCCACGCCGGCAATGCCGGTGATTCCTTGGGCACGCAACCATTCCTGCAGCCGCTGAGTGGACCGCCAGCTGGACGGTTCGGTGACATCCTGGTTCACCACCAAGCCGCGCGCGGCGATCGCCGCGGCCTCGATGTCCTGAATATTGGTGCCGACGTTGCCTATATGCGGAAAGGTGAAGGTGATGATCTGTCCGGCGAACGAGGGATCGGTCAGGGTTTCCTGATACCCACTCATGCCGGTGCTGAAACAGACCTCGCCCACCGGACTGGCACCGGCGGTTTGTGCGCCGAACCCGCGCCCCCAGAACACGGCACCATCGGCCAGCACCAGAACAGCGGTGGCACCGGCGGGAACACTGTCAGTCGCGTTTTGCATCGTCGCACTCGCCTGGTCTGGGGTCTGTGTTTGCAGGTCGGCCATGGTCAGGCCCGTGGCCGCGATCACCGCGGCCCAATGACGCGACGGAATCGCCCGGCTCTGGCGCCATTTGCGCACGGCCTCGGTTCCCACGCCAGTTAAGCGGGCGGCGGCTTCCGAACCGCCCATGCGGTCTATGATGTCATCGATTGAGGTCGGCATGCGCGATGTATATGGGAAGAAACTTCCCACTGCAACCAGATGTCCGGAATCCGGGAAATTTCTTCCTGGTCCGGGCGCTGTCCCGCTGACGCACCGGACACCCTATAGTATAGAGACATTTTTTCGCGCAGGAGCGCCGCCATGACCCTGAGAGATCAGTTCACCGACCAGATGAAGGCTTCGATGAAAGCCGGAACCGCCGATCGCACCTCTACCTTGCGCATGATCATGGCCAAGCTGAAGGACGTTGATATCGCCTCCCGGCCCAAGGGCATTGACAAGGTTCCGGACGAGGAGATCCTTGGAATGCTGCGCGGCATGGTCAAGTCGCGCCGGGAGTCGGTGGAACTCTATACCAAGGGCAACCGCCCCGAACTCGCCGCCAAGGAAGCGGCGGAAATCGCGGTGATCGAAAGCTTCCTGCCCCGGCAGATGGACACGGCGGCGATGGAACAGGCCGTGGCCGATGCCGTGGCTGAAACCGGCGCCGCCGGCATCAAGGATATGGGCAAGGTCATGGCGGCCCTGAAAAGCAAATATGCCGCCAGCCTGGACATGGCGAAGGCCGGGCCGATGGTCAAAGCGCGCCTGGGCGGCTGAGCGCGGAATTATCGCGCAATGGCACTGCCATCCCACTTTCTGGAGGAACTGCGTATCCGCACCCCGCTGTCCGGTTTGATCGGACGGCGGGTGAAGCTCGCGCGGTCGGGGAAGCAGTGGAAGGGCTGTTGCCCGTTCCATGGGGAGAAGACGCCTAGCTTTTATGTGTACGACGACGGCTACCATTGCTTCGGCTGCGGCGCGCATGGGGACGCGATCACGTTCGTCATGCAAAGCCAAGGCCTGCCGTTCATGGACGCGGTCAACCAACTGGCTGGCGAGGCCGGGTTGGAAGTACCAAAAGCCACGCCGGAGGCTGCAGAAGCAGAGCGGCGGCGGCTGGATACGATCGGCGTGCTGGAAGCCGCCCATGCCCATTTCCAGCGCCGGCTGGCCATGCCCGAGGGCAGGCAGGGCCGCGAGTATCTTCTCGGCCGGGGCCTGACAGAGGCGACCATCGCCCGCTTCGGATTGGGGTGGGCGGGTGAACGAGGCGGTCTGACGGCGGACCTGTCACGGCATGGAATCGACATCGAACACCTTGCTGACGCGGGATTGATTCGCCGAGATGAGGAAACCGGACGCACGTTCGAACTGTTCTCGCAGCGGGTGATGTTTCCGATCCGGGATCGCCGCGGCAGAATCATCAGTTTCGGTGGCCGTATCCTTGGTTCGGGGCAACCGAAATATGTCAACGGGCCGGAAACTTCGGTGTTCTCGAAACGCCGCAATCTTTATGGCCTGGACTTGGCTCGTGACGGGGTGCGCAACGGCGGGACGCTGATCGTGGTCGAAGGATACATGGACGTCATTGCCACCGCCCAGGCCGGCTTCACCGCTGCCGTCGCGCCGCTGGGCACCGCGCTGACAAACGATCAGCTTGACGAGTTGTGGCGTGTGTCCCCCTGCCCGATCCTTTGCTTCGACGGCGATGACGCCGGCACCAGGGCGGCGGCGCGCGCGATGGAACTGGCGTTGCCTATGCTGACGCCGGCCCAATCGTTGAAATTCGCGACCCTGCCCGTGGGCGAGGACCCCGACAGCCTGGTACGCAAGGGCGGTGCGGCGGCGTTTCAGGCCATTCTGGATGCGGCCAGATCGCCCGTGGATGCGATATACGATTTTGTCCTTGCCGAGGTCGGAGACCGGACAGCGGAACAGCGGGCGGCGGCTCAGGCACGCCTGGAAGACGCCGCCGGGAAAGTGGCCGATAAAACGCTGTCCCGGGAATACCGTCAGGAACTGCGGCGGAAATTCCGCGACAATCACCGGCCGGCGCCCCGGCCGGTCAGAAAATGGGATAATCGCAGGGAAACCCTTGGCATCCCCGGAACCCTGCGGCCGCCACGCCCGATCCCGCGGGCCGATGGCGCGGCCTCTGAACGGTCCCGTATCCTGACTGCGATTTTGCTGCGCCACCCGTATTTGCTGAACGATGTCGGGCACGCCTACAGCCGCTTGGCGCTGGAGCCGCCGTTGTCGCGCGTTCGAAATGCCATCGAAGATTGGGCGGAAATCGCTGAAACCCTTGACTCCGCAGGTTTGATGGACCACCTCACGAAATCTGGATTTGAGCATGATGTTCAGCAAGCCCTGGCAGCATCGGCGATGCCGC
>JAKBCJ010000332.1 GCA_021807975.1 Pseudomonadota bacterium
GTCCTGGCTGCCGGGACGGCCCGTCACACCCCAGGCGCGCAGACCGGGATTCGAGCGATGAGCCATTTCGGTATCCAGACTGCGGCTGGTCCCTGGGGCAGGGTCGTGCTGCTGGTGGGCGTATTGCTCGGTTCGGTTGCCGGGTGCGCCACGACGGGCGCACCCGCTCCGGCGGCGAACCCACTTGCGATCAGCCGGTTGCCCGGCGGCACGCTGATCCTCCCCGGCCAGGGCGTCGGGCCAATCCGGTTCGGGGAGAGCATTGACGACGCGGTCCGGTTGCTGGGTCCGGGCGCAGTCGTGACCTGGAACACAAGCCCCGGCTACCCCAACAACCATTTCTACAAGGGACGCTCCTGGGGACAGTACGGCCTCGCGGCGTATTACAACCCGACGGATGCCTATGGCCGGGTCGAGTTTGTGGAGATATCGGCAGCCGAATGGCACACGCCCAACGGCCTGTATTTCGGCATGCCCTTCAACCAAGCGCTGCTGCTGATCAATCCGCAATACCCGCCGCAATGCAGTGACCAGTCGGGCGTGGGGCATTACTGTCTTGCGCTGGACGCATCCGGCATCATGATCCAGAGCCAGAGCCGGACGGGCCCGATCCAGTTTCTGCGCATTACCGCGCCGGGGTTTTCCTTGTGATCGGAGCTGGACGTCGAAAGGTCGGGATCAAGACGGAAGATTGACGCCGGCCCATATATCGAACCATACGCAGAGGTGAGCCATGAAAGCGACGCTGGTCTGGACCGTATTGATGGTGGCGGCCCTGTTCTCCGTCACGGCCGATGCCTATCGGATTGCGTGCAACCCCGGCGGCACCGCCTGCAACGTCTATTGCAACAACGGGCAGCTTGCCGGCGTGATGTACTGGAATGGAAGCCAGTGGTCGGATGGTATCCGTTCGAACCCGGACCGGAACGTCGTCGCGCGCCAGATCGTCGCGGCACAGGGCACTGCCTGCCAGTGACTTTTCCGTGTGCCTGCGCCCTTGATGCCGAATGCTTTGGCGCCGTTCGTGGTCAGTCGAGCCTGCTGCATCACTGCCGTCAAGACGGAAAACGCGCAAAAGGAATCAATGATGTATCCAGGAAAAGAAATCCATGGTCGGATCCGTCTGGAAAGACGGACGAATCCAGACGCGGTGGCGCCATGGCGGGTGCGCAGCGGCCGGAGACTTATTGTACTGCTGGGGCTGACCATTTCGATCGCCGCCTGCGCGACGCCCGGCGCACGGATGTGTCGCGTCGGGGGCAATGTCGGCCTGGCCGGGACCGAGTGCAACGGATACGGCCAGTGTATCGTACCTTGTGTCAATATCCCTGGCTATTGCAATGCGCAGCCGAATTCGAGCGAATGCCAGTATTGCAACACCAATCCGGGCTCGCCGGATTGCCGCTACCGCTTCAGGTGAGATTGAAGAGGTCGCCATGCCAATGTTCATGACGGCGTGTATTTCTCTGTCAGCTGGTCGCCTCCATTGAGGGGCAAAACGCATCGAGAATCCTGGTACTACGGAGACCGAAATGAAGGCAAGTCATGTTGGTTTTGCCGCTTCCTGTCTGATGATTGCCATGGCATTGGGGCTCATCGCGCCGCCCGATTGTTTCGGCGCTGAATACGGTATTGATGCGCTGAACAGCTCGAGTCTGTATCCAGCAAAGCTGCAGTCGATCCGTTTCGGAGACTACACGCTCGATTCCGCGCATAATGTGATCTTTGGTAGCTGGACGATCAGCTGGCCTGATAACGGTACCCAGCCCGTGGCGACGTATACATCTCCGATGATAAACCAGGCGAACATCATTGTAAGTCCATTGGAATGCAGAAACGCCGTCGCTGGAGGGGTCAGTTGTTCGATCATGATCAATTTCGCCGGCAGTAACGGATCTCACTGTTTCTTCACAACTCCAGGCGTCGGTCAGCAGGTGAACTTCATTAATTGTCCGTCCTCTGTCAACTTGCAATGAACAGCAGATCATCGCAGCACTGGGTAGCGCCTGCCAGTGTCCCTGTGACTCGCAGGCCGGTTGGTGTCTGCGTCGATCATCCGTTTCAGCGATATTTGTTATTTGGCGAACTCCAAAGGACATGCACATGAAAAGAGCTGCAGCATTTATCGGCGCGGTCGTTGCGCTGATGTCTGCGTTCACGGCGTACGCGCAAGCGCAGGCAGGAGCGGGAGCCTGTTTGGCAGTGACCGACGATCTCCAAGTCCCGGTTCTTGTGTTGGTGCAAGATACAAATGGCGTCTATCCGAATGCCGAAATGAACGGCATGCAGACGAATGCTAACGGGTATCAGGGGTTTCCCTGGGTGATTCGGCCCGACGGCAAGCCCGAAGTCCTGATTTACGATTCTTACGGTCAGCAAGGATATTTGAAATCTCAAAACGGAGCGTTCGGAATTTCTGCAGGACGCATGCTGCTGCCCGATGATCCGGCGAAATCAGTGCAGATTGCCAACGGTACCACGACTGGTTATGCGTCAAGTCTCAAGCTCGCTTGGGTATTTCACCCCGAAATGACGGCCGATGGAAATTGCAGCGGGACCTGGATCGTCACGATATCCGGGTAGGCTGATCGGGTCGGATGACTCTGAAAAGCGGCCCGCCATGGCGCGCGCGTTGCAGGCCAGCTGACCCCGGATTGCGTTTGTGGCATGAAAATGTACAAGTAGACTCCATTACAGGTGAACCACTATGACAAAATCGAAGCACTCTGGATGGATAGGGATCATCCTCGCCATGACGGCCTCGTTGGCATTTGAGCCGACGGCACGTGCCGCGACCATCGAGCTCAATTGTGGCCAGCCGGCAGACGAGCATCTGTCGGTGGATCTGACGAAAATGACGGTTTTTTCCCAGACAAAAAATGATCCCAAGGTGTACGGTCCCGGGTCCGGGTTTCGAGGCGTATGGGAACCGGTGATCGCTTACACCGCGCCCGCACAGATCACTCCGCGATTGATCCACTGGGTCATTTACAGCGGAACCACGCCGTTTTATTACGATCTTGATCGCACGACTGGAATCGAGACCATGCGTACGCCTGTTGGTCCGTACTGGAATTCAAGCAGTGCGCCCTGTGTGCCAGGGACCATGTCATTTCCAGCCACCAAGTTCTGAGGGTAGCCCGATGATCCCCAATCGTGTCGCTGGCGCTGTGGTCATGGTGCTCGGGGTGGCTGCGCTGTCGGGTCCGCCTGCGGCTCATGCGCAAAGCCGCGGATCGGCGGGCGACTGCCTGGCCATCACGGACAACCTGGCCGTTCCGGCTGCCGTGATGGTGACGGGCACGAATGGTGTGGCACCGGATGGCTCCATGACCTGGCTTCAGGTCCATATGAACGGCTACCTCGACCACCCGTGGGTCATTCAACCGGGCAGGACGCAGATGCTGGTGATCCAGCAATACGATCATTCCACTCGTTACCTGGTCTCGCAGAACGGAAATTTCTCCGTCCTGGTGACGCCCATGCCGCCTGCGGTGGACCCGGGGCTTGCCGTCATGGACCCGGGACTGGCGAAGATTGCCTGGGTCTTCCACCCCGAGATGACCGGGGACGGGAACTGCAAGGGAACCTGGGTTGGCTCGATTGGAAACTAGCCGCTATAGCGCGATGATGAGGATACGACGGCCATGGTCATGATAGATCGCTTCACCCGTCACACCATCACGGGTCTGTTGGCGGGTTTGATGCTCAGCGGTTGCGCCAGCGGCGGCGGGGCGTGGAACTCCGACAGCGGAATCCGGGCTTCCGATCCGCACCTGGTCGGCAGTCGCGATTTGAATTATGACCACCTGATTGTTCCGGGCGTTCGGATCGGGCCAGTGTGGCTCGGAGGCCGGGTGAGCGATGCGGTCCAGCATCTTGGAGAGCCCGACCATGTGAGTCGGAGTACATTCCGCGGGAGGCCTTACAATGCCGATGAGGTCTACTATTCGTATCGCGACGAGTGCATCACGTTTGTCTGGATAGATACCGGAGTCACTCCGACCGTCGAAACCGGCTGGCGCGGCATTATGGTGACTTGTGACAAGTGGTCAACCGTCGACGGGCTGCATGTCGGGATGCCGGTCAGCGACGTCATCAGCCGGCTGGGGCCCTACTGCGATCACAATACGGGCAATGGCAGTGTCATGGTTGAAACCAAACAGGGAATCTGGGTTGCCGCGCCCGACCGCAACAGCGCCGTAACCGCCATTTACGTGATGCCCAAGGAGTCAACCTGGCAGGGCTGCACGAACTGATGTTGCCTCCTGATGACCCGGATGCCGCATCCGCATTGAGCAGCCGTTACGGCAAGGGCGAGTTTTTGGCTGCGGCGCCACGTGGTCCGACACCATGAAATGCCATCACTGCGGCACGAGCTTTCCGGTGAACATCGCGATCTCCGGCGGCCCCGGAGGGCAGGAGGCGCCCGGAACGTTTCTCGTCGTGACCATCGCCCTCGTTCTGGCGACTCTGGTGCTGCTGTACCTGCATGTGCGGTACTGGCCCTGGTTCACGTCGGGGCTGGCCGTGTTTGTCGGCCTGCAGGTGTTCGTGGCCTGGATCGACTGCCGCGGCGCCCGCTGCCCCGAGTGCCATGCGCCGGCCGCCTCCCGGCCCTGGTCCTTCTGATGCGCCGGTTCCGGGCGCCGGATGCGAGTTGGATGTCGACTGAACGGAGCACATCGTCATGAATCTTGGCAGGTTCGCGCTTGTATCGATCACCTTCGTGCTGCTCATCAGTGGAATCTCGATCCGGAGGTCGCGGGCTGACACGGATTACGCCTATCACGACGCCGCCCTCGTGTTGCGCGAAGGCCATGATGATTTCAAGCAATTGCGTGGCGCCTACAAATCGTCCGGCAGCAATGACAAGATCAAGCGCTACGACTTTGTTCCGCTCCCGGGGCTTCTGGATCTCGACTGCGATCAGGGCAAATGCTGGGTCTCGGATCATTTTGCGAGCAATGGCCAACCGGAATTCTGGGTCGTGCGCCTGAAAGTGGTGCAACCAGCCTGGGCGACACAAAACGACTACCCGGCCTTCCGCGCCGCGGTGATACGCATCTTTGGGCCATTGATCCCGGATTACGTTATCCAGGAGTCGAAGCCTGACTTGCCAGTGGATCCCTTCGATGTGCTTTTGGTCGACCACCAGGCGGGCATCGATGTGGGCGGCTGGTACCAGCAAACGGGTCCCATCGGGTTATCGGTTTTCCACATCGTGACAGCGAAGGCTGCCCATGTTTACGCACGGCCGAAACCACTGGGTCCCGGGCAGCTGCACGCGCTGGGCGCCGCCTTCGCGCGGTTCGCGCTGAAGGCGGTTCATGCTGCCGGGGATGATTTCACCGGTTACCACCCCGTGCTGCAGGATCGACGTTACGGGAAGGTGTATCCCGGCAACGCGTTCGTCGTGTCCAGCGGTCCCCGTAACTGCCGGATCGATTTCAACCAGGGCGTCAATCGGGACATGAACCTGGATGGACCCGCCGCTCCGCAAAGCTGGTCCGTCAGCTGTTCTTCGAAGGGTT
>JAKBCJ010000333.1 GCA_021807975.1 Pseudomonadota bacterium
CCACATCCATGTCGTGCTCCACAAGCAGCACGGTCAGCCCGCCGCCAGCGAACAGGCTGGATAGCGTTTCGACGGCGCTATGGGTTTCTTCCACCGACAGTCCCTGCGTCGGTTCATCCAGCAGCAGTACGCGGGGATGCTGCGCCAGCGCCATCGCGACTTCCAGCAGCCGCTGATCACCGTGCGATAACAGGCCGGCGGACCGATCCGCGACGGCTGTCAGTCCCAGCCGTTCCAGCGCCTCATCACCGCGGCGGGCGGCTTCGGCGAACAGCTTGCCACCGCCATAGGGTTGCCAGGGCCGGCGAAGGCGCGCCTGCGCGGACAGCCGCGCGTTTTCCCGCGCTGTCATGTCGGGAAACAACGAGGTCAACTGGAAGGTGCGGGACAGGCCGCTCTGGCAAATCCGGTAGGACGACAGACCGGCCAGCGGCTTGCCGTCGAAGCGGATATGGCCTTCCGATGGGCGGATCACACCGGTCAGCAGATGAAACAGGCTGGTCTTGCCGGCGCCGTTCGGACCGATCACCGCGCGTATTTCCCCTGCCTCGACGCGCATGGTTACCTGATTGACGGCGGTGATCCCGCCGTAGCGTTTGGTCAGGCCATCGACTTCCAAAAGCGCCATCAGACCCTGCCACGGCGCCGGCGGAGCAGGCCCCAGATACCGTCCGGGGCATACAGGACGAAGCCAATGAAGATCAGCCCGAAGAACAGCGCCCAGGATTCGGTGTAAATGCTAAGCACCTGTTGCATCAGCAGAAAGAAGACCGCGCCCGCGATCGGCCCCAGCAGCGTGCCCTGGCCGCCGACGATCACCATGATCAACACCTGGCCGGAGAACAGCCAATACAGCAGGTCGGTGTTGGCGAACCCGGCGAATGGCGAATACAGCGCACCGGACAGGCCGCCCAACGCGAAGGAAATCGCGACGACCGCGACCTTGTAGAGGCGGGTATTGTAGCCCAGCGACAGGGTTTTCGCCTCGTTTTCGCGAATACCGCGCAATACGGCGCCGAACGGCGAATTCACCAGCGACCGGCACAGGCCATAGGCACCGGCGAGGCACGCCAGTACCAGAAAGTAAAAGCCGGTCCGCGACTGAAACACGTCCAGCCCGAACGGGCCGGCTGTTTTCGGTATGCCGGCCAACCCGTCGGATGCGCCGGTTACCGCGGTCCATTTGAATGCCACCGCATACAGCAACTGCGCGAACGCCAGGGTCAGCATCGAGAACGACACGCCCGTTGCCATCGTGCATACCCAGGCGACGCCTATCGCGACGACACCGGTCAGCACGGCCGATGCCAGCACCGCGAATGGCAGCGGCAGCGCGGTGTGCAGCAGCAGGTCGCCGCATGTATAGGCACCCAGCCCATACGCGGCGGCATGGCCAAAGCTGATCAGCCGCGTATAGCCGACCATCAGATCCAGGCTCATGGCGAGCAGGCCCAGGATCAATGCCTCGGTCAGCAGCGTCATGGCATAGGGCGGCAGCACGAATGGCGCCGCAACCAGTGCGGCCGCGGCCAGCGGCAATCCGCGCATCACGCTTCCTTCCCCAGCAGCCCGCCGGGTCTGACGACCAGCACCAGCAGCATCAGCAGATACATGGCCGCCAGTGCGAAGTCGGGAAAGTAATAGGTGCCGAACACCTGGACGAAAGCGACCAGTACGGCGGCCAGCAGAGAACCGGGGAAACTGCCCATGCCGCCGATGATGACGATGACGAAGGCGTCGATGATCGCGTTCTGGGCCATACCCTGGCTCGCGGTCAGAAGCGGCGCGGCCAGGACGCCGCCGAGTGCGGCAAGGCCGCAGCCAATGCCGAAAATGGCTGATCGAACCATGTTCACGTCGGTTCCCAGCGCATGCACCATTTCGGCGTTCTGGCTGGTCGCGCGGATCAGCAGTCCCAGCCGCGTGCGTTCCAGGAACTGCCAGATCCCCACGGCCACGATACCGCCAGTGGCTGCCAGGAACAGGCGATAGACGGGGAAAGGCTCGTCCAGCAGAAACACGACGCCTGACAGCGAGTCGGGCATTTGCAGTTGCAATGCGTTGACGCCCCAGATCAGGCGGATAATTTCGCCCAGCACCAGCGTCAGGCCAAATGTAACCATCAGAAACGCGCTGGTGTCGCGTTTATACAACCGGCGCAACAGCCCGACCTCGAACGCCGAACCGATCGCGGCGGCGACCAGCGGGCCGGCAATCAGGCCGGTCCAGAAACCGCCGGTCATCGCGGCGGCGGAATAGCCGATAAAGGCGCCCAGCATATAGAACGTGCCGTGGGCGAAATTGACGATCCGCATGATGCCGAAGATCAGCGTCAGGCCGACGCCGAGGAAGAACAGCAGTGCGGCCTGAGACAGCGCATTCAGGCTTTGGGTCAACAGGAATGCCAGCATGGCCATGCTGGTCAGTCCTCATATTCCATCTTGTTGCATGGGGGCGTCACCCTGTCCGCGGGATAGGTGGCGATGACCTCCGCCACCGGATGCGGACTGCCGTCTTTCCTGGCGACTTTGACGATGAAGCCCGACTGTGCCGCCTGATGATCGCAGGCGCGCACTTCGATCGGCCCCTTGACGCTGACGATTTTCAGACCTTCCAACGCGCCGCGCAGCTTGGGGGCGTCGATACTGTTGGCTTTCTCGATTCCGGCTTGCAGCACGACGCACGACTGATATTGATCGCCTTCGAACATTTGGGGCGGCCGGCCGTACTCTTGTTTCCAGGCCGCGACGAACGCCTTGTTTTCCGGATTGTCCAGCGCCACCGGATAGCGGGTCGATCCAACGAGCCCGATCGCGGCATCGCCCACCGCATTCAATGTCATCTCATCGACCTGCTCTGTCAGCAACTGCATTTTGCCGCCGAGACGGTACTGCTTTGCCTGGGTCAGAAACGCGTTGTAGTCGTCACCGGCCAGCACGAGGTACACCGCGTCGGCGCCGGACTCCCGCAGTTTGGTGATGTAGGTGGAGAAGTCCTTCGTGCCGATCGGGGAGAATACCGCGCCGATAAACTCCTTTCCGGCTTTCTTCACCTCGTCGCTGAACACTTCCAGCGAGTTGTGACCCCAGGCGTAGTCCATGCCCATGCCGTAGAATTTCTTCATCGGCGAGTCGCGCAGCCACAGCGCGACGGCTCGCGTGCCCATCGGGCCGGAGATGTTGGGACGGAAGAAATTCGGCACCAGGGATTGCGCTGTCAGCCGGCCATCGCCGTTGTCACCCGAAACGAAAATCGTGTTCCATTCGGTGAGCTTCGGGACGACCGCGAGTGCTTCGTTGGAGGCGACGACGCAGGTGATGATCCGTACCCCGCTGCCTTCCACCATTTCCTGGACCTTGCGGACGCATGTGGCGGGGCTGCCGGCCGTGTCTTCGACGATCAGTTCGATCGGGCGGTTCAACAGCCCGCCCTTGGCGTTGACCTGCTTCGCCCAAAACTCGCACGCCCGCCGCATTTGCGCACCGATTCCGCCATTCGGGCCGGTCAGGGCGACCGGAATACCGATCTTGATCGGGTCGGCTGCTTCGGTACGGGAAATGCCGCCGATTCCGGCGACCGTGGCGGTTTGCAGAAGCGTGCGACGCGAAATCGTGGCGTGTTCGGACATGCGTTCCCCCTTGCATCCGCTCTTACGGCGCGATGCCTCGGTATGGATGTAACGCTGTTCCGGGATCGAACGTCAAATCGCGGCGGCCGATTCCGCTGGCTGAAGTGCCGTCGGTACTACCGTGCGGGGCGGATGCGGTGGGGGCAAAAAAATGGCCGCACCCCCGGGGGGATGCGGCCACCAGACTTTAGAGATGAAGCGGGGTGGTCAGCCCGGTTGCGGGGCCGGGGCCGGCCCGCCCGTCGAGGGTGCCGCTGGACGGCCCGCCGTCGGGACGGATGCCCGCCGGGACTCCGGTGCCGGTTCATCGACGACCTTGCGGAGGACCGGTTCGCCGCGCAGCACGGTGCGGATTTCGTCGCCGGACAGGGTTTCATGCTCCAGCAGGCCGCGTGCCAGACGATGCAGTTCTTCGACGTTCTCGGTCAGGAGCCGCCGAGCCTTGGCATAGGCGCGATCGATGATGTCCTTGATTTCGCCGTCGATTTCGCGGGCGGTGGCTTCCGACACGTTCTTGTTCTGGGTGACGGAGTGGCCCAGGAACACCTCCTGGCTGTTATCGCCGTAAGCGATCATGCCCAGCTTATCGGACATGCCCCATTCGGTGATCATCCGGCGGGCCTGATCGGTCGCCATCTTGATGTCGCCCGAGGCACCGTTGGACACCTTGTCCGGCCCGAAGATGATCTCCTCCGCGGCACGTCCGCCCATCGCCATCGTCAGTTCGGCCAACAGCTTAGACTTGGACTTGGAGTAGCGATCGCCCTCTGGCAGGCTCATGACCAGCCCGAGTGCCCGCCCGCGCGGGATGATCGTGGCCTTGTGGACCGGATCGCATTCAGGCTCGTGCATCGCGCACAGCGCATGGCCCGATTCGTGGTAGGCGGTCATGCGCTTCTCGGCTTCCGACATGACCAGCGAGCGCCGTTCGCTGCCCATCATGACCTTGTCCTTAGCGGCTTCGAACTCCGCCATGGCGACAACGCGCTTGCCAAGACGGGCCGCGAGCAATGCGCCTTCGTTCACCAGGTTCGCCAGGTCGGCGCCGGAGAACCCCGGGGTGCCGCGGGCGATGGTCTTTGGATCGACGTCGGAGGCCAGGGGCACCTTACGCATATGCACGCGCAGGATTTTCTCGCGCCCGTTCACGTCGGGGTTCGGCACCACGACCTGACGGTCGAAACGGCCGGGACGCAGCAGGGCAGGGTCCAGCACGTCGGGGCGGTTGGTCGCGGCGATCAGGATGACGCCTTCGTTTGATTCGAAGCCGTCCATCTCGACCAGCATCTGGTTCAGCGTCTGCTCGCGTTCATCGTTGCCGCCGCCAAGTCCGGCGCCGCGATGGCGGCCGACCGCGTCGATTTCATCGATGAAGATGATGCAGGGGGCGTTTTTCTTGCCCTGTTCGAACATGTCGCGGACACGGCTGGCGCCGACGCCGACGAACATTTCCACGAAGTCGGAACCGGATATGGTGAAGAACGGCACGTTCGCCTCACCCGCGATGGCGCGGGCCAGCAATGTCTTACCGGTGCCGGGAGGGCCGACCAGCAGCACGCCCTTGGGAATTTTGCCGCCCAGGCGTTGGAATTTCTGTGGGTCTTTCAGGAATTCGACGATTTCCTGCAGTTCGCCCTTGGCTTCGTCGATGCCGGCGACGTCTTCGAACGTCACCCGGCCCTGCTTTTCGGTCAGCAGCCGGGCGCGGGATTTGCCGAAGCCCATCGCGCGTCCGCCGCCGGACTGCATCTGGCGCATGAAGAACACCCAGACGCCGATCAGCAGCAGCATCGGGAACCACGACAGCAGGTAATGCAGCAGCGGATTAACGTCGCTGTCTTCCGCCTTGGCGATCACCCGCACGTTCTTGTCGGTCAGGGTCTTCACCAGCGTCG
>JAKBCJ010000334.1 GCA_021807975.1 Pseudomonadota bacterium
GGCAGAACCCGGCTGGTGGACTTGATCGCCAATACATCGGGCAGGGCGGTTGCATAGGCATGCAGCCATGTGGAGCGATGGCTGTACAGCACGCCCTTCGGCCGGCCGGTGGTGCCAGAGGTGTAGCACAGCGCGCTGGCGGTGTTTTCGTCGAACAGCGGCCAGGCGTAATCCTCGTCGGCTTCGTCGATCAGGGTGTCGTAGCAGGCCAGCGTCATCCCGGGCGCCAGAGTCACCTCTGGCATGTTTTCCAACGCTGTCAGCATGATAACCGTCTTTACCGTACCCGCGATCCGCGGCGCGATGGTGGTGACCAGGGCGGCAAAGCTGGCGTCCACGAACAGGACTTTGTCCTCTGCGTGGTTGACGATGTAGGCGATGTCGTCGGGGTGAAGGCGCGGGTTGATGGTGTGGCAAATCGCCTCCATGCCCGGCGCGGCGTAATAAACTTCCAGGTGGCGGTAACCGTTCCAGGCCAACGTGCCGACGCGGTCGCCCGCCCCGACGCCCAGCTTTTGCAGCACCCGGACCAGCCTGCGGGAGCGGGCTTCGACGTCTTTCCAGGTATAGCGGTGGGTGGTGTTTTCGTGCGTGCGGGACACAACCTCTCCCGTTGGGTGGTGCCGCGCCGCGTGGGTCAGGATCGACGAAATCATCAATCCTTGCGACTGCATCAAACCTAGCACTGGCGCATCCTCCGGGTTGTCTGTTTGTTGGGGCGGGATGATACGGGAATGATTGGGTAAAAGAAGGGGAAAAGCGCGATGCAACAGGTAATGATCGTAACCGGCGGCAGCCAGGGCATCGGGGAGGCCGTGGCGCGGCTGGCCGCGAAGCGCGGGTTCGCGGTGGCACTGACCTACCAGTCGAACCAGGCGATGGCGGATAAGGTGGTCGCGGATATCCGCGCCGCCGGCGGCCGGGCGATCGCCGTCCGGGCGGAAATGGCGGACGAGGCCGCGATCCTGGCGCTGTACCGCACCGTGGATGAACAGTTCGGGCCGGTGACGGCTGTGGTGAACAACGCCGGGACCCCGGGGCCGATGGGTAAGATCGATACGGTGACGGCGGCAACCCTGGATATGGTCCTGGCGGTGAATGTGCGCGCGCCGTTCCTGATGATCCGCGAGGCGGTGGCCAGGATGGCGACCGACAAAGGCGGGGCAGGCGGCGCGATCGTCAATATCTCCTCCCGCGCGGCGGAACTGGGCGGCGCGGGGGAGTGGATCCATTACGCGGCGTCGAAGGGCGCATTGGACAGCCTGACCATCGGCGCGTCGAAGGAACTGGCGGCGCGCGGCATCCGCGTCAACGCCGTCAGCCCCGGTCTGATCGAGACCGATCTGCACGCCCGCGCCGGGTTGCCGGACCGGCTGACGCGGATGGTCGGCGGCGTACCGATGGGGCGCGTCGGCAGCCCGGACGAGGTGGCCACGGCGGTGTTATGGCTGCTGTCGCCGGAAGCGTCCTATATCACGGGGGTGACCGTACCGATCTCTGGAGGGCGTTGAGATGGATATGAAAACCGCGTTGATCGTCGGTGTGGGGCCGGGTCTTAGCGCCTCGCTTGCCCGGCTGTTCGCCCGCCACGGATTGCAGGTGGCCTTGGCTTCGCGCGATCCGGACAAATTGCAGAAGCTGGCGGAGGAAACCGCCGCAGCCTCCTTCGCTTGCGAGGCGACCGAACCCGAGGAAGTCGCGGCGCTGTTCGAGGTTGTGGTGGCGACCCAGGGCGTGCCCGATATCGTGGTTTACAATGCCTCCGCCCGGGCACGCGGGCCGGTGACGGACCTGATCCCCGAGGAGGTTGCCCGCGCGATCTCTGTCAGTGCCTATGGCGGCTTCCTCGTCGCCCAGCAGGCGGCCCGGTATATGGTGGCGCGCGGTTCGGGTGCGATCCTGCTGACAGGGGCATCGGCGAGCGTGAAGGGGTATCCGAACTCCGCCGCCTTCGCGATGGGCAAGTTCGCGTTGCGCGGGCTGGCGCAGAGCATGGCTCGGGAGTTGTCGCCGAAGGGGGTGCATGTAGCGCATTTTGTCATCGACGGCGCCATACGCGGCGCGGGCCGGCAGGATCCGGCTGACGCACCGGATAGTTTGCTGGACCCTGATGCCATCGCGGAAACCTACTGGCAGATCGCCAACCAGCCGCGCAACGCCTGGACCTGGGAAGTCGAACTGCGGCCGTGGGTGGAGAAGTTCTGACGGTTAACGATTGGTTAACCCTTTCCCGCTAGCCTGCGGCGGTTAGGAGCCGAGGCGAAATCAGCGTATCACTCGACAGCAGCCATCTGCCTTATCGGCATGGCGGGGGCAGGCCGCTTTGGCGTCAGAATAGCAACGGGAACCGGCTGTACTCCCTTGTGTCATGGCCGTGCCTGGCGCGGCCGGCCATGACACATATCAAAGCGCCGAGGTGCGGTCGCCCGCCATGACGGGTTTGGTCGATCGTGCGTCTATCGAGCGGTTGTTTCGCCTCATTCCATTAGAAGTCAGACAGGATTTGGGGATGAACCTTCCGTGCCAATCCGACGCCGCCATGAACGATACGGCCCTGACGCTGCTGCGGGCGGGCCGGTTTACGGAGGCAGCGGCGGTTTGCCGATCAGCGTTGGACGCGGATCCAAATGATGCCGACAGCCTGCATTGGTTGGGCCTGATTGCCGCCGAACAGTCCGACCCGCATGGCGGAATCCGCCTGATCCGGCAGGCGATGGCGCTGGACCCGAACCGTGCGGCGCATTGCAACAGTCTCGGGCAGGCATACCGCCGGCTCGGGTGGCTGGAGGACGCGGCCGGTGCCTATCGCGCCGCCGCCGCGATCAGGCCGGATTCGGCGGAAATCCACAGCAACCTGGCCACGGTGCTGCGGGACCTGGGCGATCACGGGATGGCGGCCGGCCATTACCGGCTCGCCGCCGAACTGGCGCCCGGGTCGGCGGTTATGTGGTACAATCTGGCCAACGCCCTGAGCGACAGCGGGTCGCCGGAGGAAGCCGAGGCCTGTTATCGCCGCGCGATCGGCCTGAAGCCGGATTTCGTCCATGCCCTGGCCAATTACGGCCGCTGGTTGATTGACGTCGGGCGGTGGGCTGATGCGCGCGACGTTCTGATTCAGGCCGAACGGCTGGCCCCGGACTACGTGCCGGCGCTGGCTAATCTGGGTATCGCATTGCAGGAACTGGGGGCGGCGGAGGCGGAAGACCGCTACCGCAGGGCCATCGTGTTGCAGCCGGGCACCGCTTCGTTCCACTGCAACCTGGGGCGCTGGCTGTTCGAGCAGGGGCGGACGGACGAAGCCATCGCCTGTCACGCGGCCGCGCTGGCCATCGATCCGGCGTTTGGCGCCGCGCGGCTTGGGTTGTGCATGACCCAGCTTCCTATCCTGTATCTGTCGGACGACGAAGTCCCGGTACGCCGCCTACGCTATGCCCGGGCGCTGGAGGCATTGGGGGCCGAAGCGGAACCGGCGGGGCTGGCGGACGCGGCCGGGGCGGCACAGCCGTTCTTTCTGCCATACCAGGGCGAGGACGACCGGGCATTGCAGGCGTTGTATGGCGCCACCGTGTGCCGGGCTCTGGCGCGGGCCGCTTCGCCGGTCGTGCTGGCGGGGCGGCCGTCGCAGGGGGAACGCATCCGGATCGGTATCGTCAGCGGCTCCTTTTGCGATCACACCCTGTTCAAACTGTTCCTTGAAGGGTGGCTGACCGAACTGGATCGCAGCCGCTTCGAGGTGACCGGGTTTCACACCGGGCGCATCAGCGATGCGGTGACGGCGCGCTGTGCCGAATTGTGCGACCGGTTCGTGCGGGGGCTGCCCTCCGGTGGCGCATGGCAGGCCGCGATCGGGGCTGCCGCGCCGCATGTGCTGCTGTACCCGGAGGTGGGGATCGATCCGGTCGCGGGACGGCTGGCGGCGATGCGGCTGGCGCCCGTCCAGTGCGCGGCCTGGGGACACCCGGTTACCACCGGCCTGCCAACGATCGACTATTTCCTGTCCAGCGCGGCGATGGAACCGCGGGAAGCCGAGGCTTACTACACCGAACGCCTGGTGCGGTTGCCGGGTTTGGGCCTGTGCTACACGCCCGACCCGATGCCGTGGCCGGAGGTCGCGGGTGGACATGATGCTGCCCTGGTGCGCGATCCCGCCGACCCCGGCGCGCCGGTGTTCTGGTCCGGTCAGGCGCTGTACAAGTATCTCCCGCGCTACGACGCGATGTTTCCCCGGATCGCCGCCGCGCTGGGCCGGTGCCGGTTTGTCTTCATCGCGTTTGCCAGGAGTCAGGCACTGACCGATATGTTTCGCGCGCGGCTGGGCGCGGCGTTCGCGGCGGCGGGCCTGGATGTTGACCGCTACGTCACGATCCTGCCGCCGCTGTCGCAGCACGATTACCTTGAAGCCGTTGCCCGGGCGGATATCATACTCGACACGCCGGGGTGGTCTGGCGGCAAATCGACGCTGGATTGTCTGGCGGCGAACCCGGCGATTGTGACGCTGCCGGGCAGGTTCATGCGCGGCCGGCACACGGCGGCCATCCTGCGCCGCATCGGCTGCGAGGCCACAATCGCCGGGTCGGAGGACGACTACGTGGCGATCGCGGTTCGGCTTGCCCGCGATCCGGTCTGGCGGGCGGATATCCGCCGAACGGTGGCATCCGGGAAGCACCGCGCTTTCCGCGATACGACGTCCATACGCGCGTTGGAGACGTTTCTCGCGGACGCGGTGGGTTAGCCGATCTGATGGAAGCCGGGTTCCTCGGGCGGCTCGGCCAGATCTTCGTCTATCGAGGAAACCTCCGCCAGGCGCGGGCCGCGGCGGCACAGGCGGGACAGTTCCTCGACAGCGGCGACATCGCCGGCGATCAGTGCCTCCACCGCGCCATCCGGGCGGTTCCGCACCCAGCCGGACACCCCCAGTTGCGTTGCCTTATGCACCATCCAGGCGCGATAGCCGACGCCGTGGACCCGGCCCGTGATCACCAGCCGCTTTGCGTTCATCGATCCCCCCGTGTGAGGTCGATATACCGGGCGGCCAGTTCGATGTCCGCCAACATACTCGTGCGCCGGTCAACCGCCTCGTAGTCCTCGCCCCATTGTTCGGTTTGGTACAGTTCGTCCAGGGCACCGAGCGTAAAGGCGGTGTTGGCGTCGATTTCGCCGGCGGCGAGGGCGAGGCCGAGTACGAGGCTGCCCAGGGCCGGAACCGCGATACCAAGCCCCGCCAGGGCGTGGATATCCAGCGCCGCGACAGCCCGGCGGAGCGCGGAAATCGCGTCGTGGTGCTGCTTGATGTAGCCGACCCCTGTGGCTACCCGCAGCGGCGCGTCATAGGCGCGGGCGGCCCAATCCAACCACGGCTGCCACTGCTGGTGCTGCCGTTGCACCAGGGATTCCGGCGATTCCGCGCGGTAGCATAGCAGGTCTGTCTCGCCATAGCGGGCGATGCCGTCGATGGTGACCGACGGATCAGGTGCGATCCGCTCCATCGCGGTGCCGGCGAGGCGGGTG
>JAKBCJ010000016.1 GCA_021807975.1 Pseudomonadota bacterium
ATCCATTTCTCATAGGGCAGCAGGCTTTCCGGCCGCTGCTTCTGATCGTCTTCCATCAGTATCCTCGCGCCTTTCGGGCTCTCCCATAGCGCGTACTGGGTTGTGGGCAAAGAGGGTTCGGTTTTGAGTGGCAGATCGGCCGGACGAATTCCCAAACCGCGGGAAGAGTGCGCCGCCAACGCATTCTGCTCGGCACTCAATTCAACGGCAGGCCAAGTCCTTCGGCAGGCCACGTTTAACGGCCCAGTCCTCGATGTCTCGTGGAATGGGCGGCTTGTTGCCCAACTTAGGGAAAACCATCACGGCGAAATCGGTTTCGCTTACGCGCCCGAATGGTTCGGGAATGGCGAGGCTCCGCCGCTCTAGGCTTCCTCGCCGAAGCGGGCGGACCCCTTCAGGCACCAAGGCGGCGGCGCGCTGGCTTTTGGCGGGCAGAGCAGGGTAATGGTGCCGGACAGGTCCAGCCCATCGACCTCCAGGCGTTCGGCGCGTTACTGCATTCGGCAGACACGCGCGATCCCCTGCCGCATCGATCATCGAATATTGACTAAATTCCCACGATTCTCTATGCATGTTATAATAACTCTCTATTTTACAGACCCGCTGCCACGCCGCCACTCAATCACCCAAAAAATCCCATAATTGAGAATAATACACGTTCGTGATTACCGAGACGCTTGAGAGACGCTCGCAGCCTCGCCCGGTCAACCGCCCAAACCCCGAAGTCACGCCCAAACCTTGCCCCGCGCCCCACATCCCCTAATCTCCCCCAACCAAGGGGGAAACGCATGCGCATCGAGATCATCTGCACCGGCGACGAAGTGCTGACCGGCAAGATCACCAACACCAATTTCTCCTATATGGCGCAGAAGCTGGAGGATGTCGGCCTGTCGGTCCATTGGGGCACCACCGTCGGCGACGACCGCGACTCCCTGCTGGCCGCTTTCCAACTCGCCGGCACCCGCGCCGACGCCGTTATCGTCAACGGTGGCCTCGGCCCGACCGTCGATGACCTGTCGCAGGAAATCGCTGCCCAAGCCGCCGGTGTGGGGCTGGTCCTGCACGAAGAATGGCTGGCTAAGATGGAGGGCTTCTTCTCCAAGCGCGCCCGCACCATGCCGCCGAACAACGTCAAACAGGCGATGCTGCCGTCCACGGCCGAGATGATCGACAACCCCATCGGCACCGCCTGCGGCTTCGCGCTGGACATTGGCAAAGCTCGCTTCTTCTTCACCCCCGGCGTGCCGCGCGAACTGCGCCGCATGCTGGAAGAGCAGGTCATCCCCCGCATCCTCGCACGCTCCGGCGCCCCGGCATCGATCTTCCTGAAGCGGTTCCACTCCTACGGCCTGGGGGAATCCCATGTCGATCAGCTTCTGGCCGGGGTGGAAGCCCTGGACCCGGACGGCGGCGTGAAACTGGGATTCCGCGCACACTACCCGCAGTTGGAAACCAAGCTGACGGTGCGCGGAACCGACATGGCGGACGTTCACCGCAAGCTCGCCCCGGTGACGGCCGAAGTGCAAAGGCGTCTGGGCAACTTCATCTTCGCCGAGGACGACAAGACGCTGGAAGGCGTCACCCTGGGCGAACTGACCGCCAAGGACGCCACCCTGACACTGGTGGAAACCTTCACCGCCGGCCAGATCGCCGCCCGCATCGCCCATCTGCCGGGGGCGGAGAAAGTCTTCCGCCACGGCACCGTCGCCCGCCACCTCGATCACCTGTTCGGCGTGAAACTCCCCCCTGAACTGGATCAGGCCACCACCGAGGCCGTGACCCGAGCCGCGCGCGAACACACCGGCGCCAGCCACGCGCTGGCGGTGCTGATCGAACTGGATGAGGGCACCGATCGCATCGACCTCGGCGGCACCATCTGGATCGGCATCGCTACCGCCGACCGCATGGAATTCCGTCGTTCGCGCATTCTCGGCGGCCGGGAATGGGTCCGATTGGGCGCGGTCGAATTGGGACTCGATTGCCTGCGCCGCTTCCTGCAAGGACTGCCCGTGGTCGAGCGCATCGACTTCGAGAAGACCTGATTCGCCGATAAGAAGAGTACAATGCTGAAACGCCAGGAAATCGACTCCCCCTACGCCTGGTTCCGGCTTGGGGTTTCCATGCTGCTGTCCGCCATCGGCGGGGTTGGCATGTGGTCCGTCGTGGTTGTCCTGCCCACCGTTGGGGCGGAATTCCACGCCGAGCGCGGCGCCGCGTCCCTGCCGTTCACCCTCACCATGATCGGCTTCGGTATCGGCGGAGTCATCATGGGGCGGGTCGCGGACAAGCGGGGCATCGTGCTGCCGGTCATGATTGGCGCCAGCACGCTTGGCGCTGGCTATATGCTGGCCTCGTTCACCACCGGCCTGTGGTCGTTCGCCACGGTCTGCATGCTGATCGGCACGTTCGGTTCCGCGGCGACTTTCGTTCCGCTGATTGCCGACATCTCGTTCTGGTTTGAAAAGCGCCGGGGCATCGCCGTCGCCCTGTGTGCCTCCGGCAACTATGTCTCTGGGGCGATCTGGCCGACGCTGATAGAATGGGCGATCCGCACCTACGGCTGGCGGTCCACCTATTTTGCTGTCGGCGCCTTCTGTCTGCTGGTCATGCCGGCGCTGACCCTGCTGCTACGCAGCCGCCCGCCCCAACGCGCCGCTGGTGCCGCAATCCCCGCCGCATCGTACCGGCAAATCGCGCTGCCCCCGGCGGTCTTGCAATCCTTGCTGGCCGTCGCCGGCCTTGCCTGCTGCGTGGCCATGTCCATGCCGCAGGTCCACATCGTCGCCTATTGCGCCGACCTCGGCTACGGCCCCGCCCGAGGCGCCCAGATGCTCTCCCTCATGCTCGGTTTTGGCATTGTCAGCCGGGTTGGGTCAGGCTTTCTGGCGGATCGCCTCGGCGGCGTGGCGACCCTGCTGATTGGCTCCGCCGCCCAAATGACGGCGTTGACCCTGTATCTGATGATGGACGGGCTGACGTCGCTCTACATCATTTCCGCCCTGTTCGGCCTGTTTCAGGGCGGGCTGGTGCCCAGCTACGCGATCATCATCCGCGAGTGCTTCCCCGCGAAGCAAGCCGGCGCCCGTGTCGGCGTGGTGATGATGATGACCCTGCTGGGCATGGCCCTGGGCGGGTGGATGAGCGGCGTGATCTTCGATTACACAGGATCTTACCGAGCAGCGTTTGCCAATGGGATAGGGTGGAACGCGCTGAACTTCGCGATCGCCCTGTTCTTCCTGTCGCGCTCCCGGATCACCGGACTCCGCTTGGCCACAGCACCACACGCAAGGTCTGCAGCAGAATGACGAAATCGAACAGGATGGAGAAGTTTTTCACATAATACAGATCGTAGCTCAGCTTGGACCGGGCATCGTCGATCGAGGCCCCATAGGGGTAGTTGATCTGCGCCCAGCCGGTCAGCCCCGCCTTGACCATGTGCCGTTCGTTATACAGCGGTATCTTCTCGGCTAGTTCCTTGACAAACATCGGCCGTTCGGGCCGCGGGCCGACAAACGACATCTCCCCCTTCAGGATGTTGACCAACTGCGGCAACTCGTCGATCCGGGCTCGGCGCAGGAAGCTGCCAACCTTGGTGATCCGGTTGTCCTTCTCCGCCGCCCATACCGCACCGGCAGCCTCCGCATTCACCCGCATGGTGCGTAATTTCATGATAGAGAACACTTTTCCGTCCAGCGTGACCCGTTCCTGCCGATACAGCACCGGTCCCGCGCCCTCAAACCGGATCGCCGCCATGCCGGCCAGGATCAGCGGCGCAGTCAGCAGCAGCACCAGGGAACTGACAGCGAGGTCGAACCCGCGCTTCAGAAACCGGTCCAGCGCCCCGAAGGTGAAGCCATCAGTATAGACCAGCCAGCCGAGTTCCATCCGCTTCAGGTCGATGCGGCGGATCTCCCGCTCCACGAAACTGAGGTACTGGATCACCGGGAACCCGGCCTTCTTGCACTCCAGCAGCCGTTCCAGGTTCATCCCCCGGCGTTCGTCCGGCGCCACGATAATGAGGTCGGCATCAACCGCCAGCGCGGCGGATACGACGTTGAAGTCGTCCGGGCACAAGATATGGTCCGGCCGTTCGGAGAGCAGTCGGGTGTCAACCAATTCCTGCCGGTCATGCACCAGTGTCACGTCGTCGTGCAAGCTGCTGCCCTCGCGCCCGAGCATGTGCAGCAGATCCCAGGCCCGTTGACCGGCACCAACGATCAGCAAGCGGCGGCGCAACACCCGGCGGCGGATCAACACATCGATGATCAGGCGGGCCAGGAACGCGCAGAATGTGAAAGTCACTGCCGCCAGGCTGAACAGCATGGCCTGATCCCGCCCACCCGGGGAGATGGCGCCAGGAATGAGCAGAGGCTGGATCAGCGACACCAGGACCTCCAGCCCGCCGCCCATGCCGACCACCAGCGGCACCCGCGTCAATGAGCGCCCTGCTTCCAGGATGGCTTCCCGCCGGTAAAGCCCCATGGCGAACAGCAGCAGCAAATCGAAGGCCGGGTAACCGAGACCGCGGGAATCAGTCGGCAGCATGACAAGGTTGAGTGCATCGGGACGCGAAATTGCCAGCACCAGCGGCCAAACCGCCGCGATCAGAACCGCGTCCAGGGCGAACAGCACCGTACCAGTGGTGGTCTTCGAAAATCTCAGCATTCTGATCCCGGTTCCGAGCCGGCCTGTGTGCCGTTTCCAGTTGGTCAATGTACTACTGTAACATGGAGGTTATTAACAGAACTACCGGCGGCCTGTGCCAGACATTCATGCGTAGCGGTTTTAGATGCTCGCCAAGGGTTGACCGTCCGAAGAACCATAAGGCGTCCTTACCAACCAATCGATTGCAGATCGATCAGGTTCGTGATTGGACTCACTCTCGCCGCGCTTCATAAGGTCGTTCCGTTCAACCGGGCAAATTGGGCCATGTTGACCGGGTTTCTTGTAGAAGGGCCGATCCTTATGACGAATCGTCTCGATCCAACCCTGATTGAACGCTTTCGTGAGGATGGTTTCCTAGCCTTCGATACCGGTCTGCCGGCCCTGGACATCGCCGTGCTGCGGGACACGCTCCGCGGCCTGCATGCCGGCAATGTCGGGTTCGAGGAGGGCGCCCTGTTCGATGCGATGGGTGTCGATGACGGCTCCGCCCCAGCCAGATTTCCGCAGATACTGCATCCGCGGTCGTTCGCGCCGGAACTGATCGGCAGCCCGTTCTATCGGATCGCCCGCGGCATGGCCGAACAGATCCTTGGCAGGGAGGTCCGCTTCAAGGCCGATATCTCCTTGCTGAAGCCTGCTCGGTTTGGCGACCCTACGCCTTGGCATCAGGACGAGGCCTTCCAGGATCCGGCTTTCGATTACCAGGAGATCAGCTTCTGGTTGGCGTTGCAGCCTGTCGATACGTCCAACAGTTGCATGGCCTATGTTCCCGGTTCCCACAAAGGCCCGGTGCTGCCGCATGGTTTTCCCGGCGGCGACCCCCGTATTCATGCGCTGGAGTGCATCGACGGGTTCGACCCGCTGGATGCGGTATTCTGCCCGCTGTCCGCCGGAGGATGCGTGATCCATAACGGGCGAACGGTACATGGTGCCGGTCCTAACACCTCCGGCGGAGATCGGCTGGCTTATGTGCTGATCTTCGATACGGTGCCGGTGCCCGCTAAAACCGAACGGCATTTCCCATGGCGGGCGCAACACAAGACGGCGCGTGCGCAGCGGGAACTGGAATGGCGCCGGCAAGGCGGTATCCTGGTGCATTTGTGGCGGCAACGGTCCCGGGTGCGGGTCACCAGCATCCGCACCCTGCTGTTCGACATGCGCCGAGCGGCCCGGGCGGTCAGGCGGGTGATTGCCGCGGAGTAACCCGGGATCGTGCAATGACGGTTCGGGCGGAACGGCTGCTTCAGCCCAGCTTGCCGTGGCAGTGCTTGTACTTCCTTCCGGATCCGCAGGGGCATTGCGCATTGCGTGACGTGCCGGCCCAGGTGCTTTCATCGTTCGGGTCAACGGCCGTCAGCCTGGATTGGGCGATCGAGACGATCCCTGCGTCCACGGGCGGTTCCGCGAGGGCAACATCGCCGGCCAGAGCAGATCGGGGATCCGGGTGGCTTTCTGTCATCCGGGCGAATGACGGCGGTTCCACCGGGCGTTCGGGGGCCAGTTCCACGCGGGCCAGCATGCCGGTTACACGTTCCTTCAGTTCGCCGAGCATGGCGTTGAACAGGCTGAAGGCTTCGGATTTGTACTCGTTCAGCGGGTCACGCTGGCCATAGGCTCGCAGGCCGATGCCCTGGCGCAAGTGGTCCAGGGCGTACAGATGCTCTTTCCACACCGCGTCCAGAGTCTGGATCAGCAGGCTCTTTTCGATGAACCGCATCAGTTCGGGACCCATGTTGGCGGCTTTCGCGGCCATCATTTGGTCAACCGCCTGCTCGATCCGTTCGCGCAGATGGGTTTCGTCGATGCCTTCTTCCTTGCCCCATGCCTCGATGGGCAGATCCATATTGAAGACGCGGCGTACGTCGGCGGCCAGATCGGCCAGTTCCCATTGTTCGGAGAACGCCTTTTCCGGTACCCGCGCAGCGACCATTAGCGAGAGTACCTCGCCGCGCATGTCGGCTACCATCTCGGCCACGTCGGGCAGCTTCATGAACTCTTTGCGCTGAGCATAGACCTCCTTGCGCTGGGCGTTCATGACGTCGTCGTATTTCAGCACATTCTTACGGGTGTCGAAGTTGCGCGCTTCGACCTTTTTCTGTGCTTTTTCAAGGGCTTTGTTGATCCAGGGATGCACAATCGCCTCCCCCTCCTTCAGGCCCAGGCGTTGCAGCATGCCGCCCATCCGGTCAGAGCCGAAGATACGCATCAAGTCGTCTTCCAGCGACAGGAAGAAGCGGGAGCGGCCCGGATCGCCCTGACGGCCTGACCGGCCGCGCAACTGGTTGTCTATGCGGCGGCTTTCGTGCCGTTCGGTGCCGATCACGAACAGCCCGCCGGCGTCCTTGACCTTCTGGTGGGCGATCGCGTTTTCCTCGCGGATTTTGGCTTCGAGGGCGGCCCTGGCGTCCGGGTCGTGGATGTTCGCCAGTTCCTTGCGCAGCCGCACGTCCAGGTTGCCACCGAGTTTGATGTCGGTGCCGCGGCCGGCCATGTTGGTGGCGATCACCACGGCGCCGGGCGCACCGGCCTGGGACACGATCTCGGCTTCCTGTTCGTGGAAGCGGGCGTTCAGGACGGAGTGCGGGACCTTTTTCTTCTTCAGCAGGTTGCTGATCGTCTCGCTTTTTTCGATCGACGTGGTGCCGACCAGCACCGGCTGGCCCTTGGCCCGGGCCTCATCGATCAGCACGGCAACCGCCTCATACTTCTCGGCGGCGGTGCGATAGACCTCGTCGTCCTCGTCCTTGCGGGTGACGGTGACGTTGGTCGGGATTTCCACCACGTCCAGCTTGTAGATTTCGGCGAACTCATCGGCCTCGGTCATCGCCGTGCCGGTCATGCCGCCCAGCTTGGGATACAGGCGGAAGTAATTCTGGAAGGTGATCGACGCCAGGGTCTGGTTTTCGGCCTGGACGGTGACGTGCTCCTTCGCCTCCAGCGCCTGATGCAGCCCTTCGGAATAGCGGCGGCCCTGCATCATGCGGCCGGTGAATTCGTCGATGATGACGACCTGATCGTCGCGGACGATGTAATCGACATCGCGGGCGAACAGGGTGTGGGCGCGCACCGATTGCTGTACATGATGGACGACCGAGACATTGAAAATGTCGTAAAGGTTGCCCTCGGTGATGACCCCGGCGGCCTTCAGCATGTCCTCGACCCGTTCGCTGCCGGGTTCGGTCAGCGACACCGTCTTGAATTTTTCGTCCTTGTCGTAGGTGGACGGGTCCTTGACCAGTTCTTTCACCACCAGATCGACCTGGCGATAGAGGTCGGAACTGTCCTCGGCGGGGCCGGAGATGATCAGCGGTGTGCGGGCTTCGTCGATCAGGATCGAATCCACCTCGTCCACGATGGCGAAGAAGAAGTCGCGCTGGACCATGTCCTCCAGCCGGTACTTCATGTTGTCGCGCAGGTAGTCGAAGCCGAACTCGTTGTTGGTGCCATAGGTGATGTCGGCCGCGTATTGCGCACGCTTGGTATCTTCATCCTGGCCATGCACGACGACGCCGTAGCTCAGGCCCAGGAAGTTGTAGATCTGGCCCATCCAGTCGGCGTCGCGGCGGGCCAGGTAGTCGTTCACCGTCACGACATGGACGCCCTTGCCGGCCAGGGCATTGAGGTACACCGGCAGCGTGGCGACCATGGTTTTGCCTTCGCCGGTCTTCATCTCCGAGATTTTACCGTCGTGCAGGACCATGCCGCCCACGAGCTGGACGTCGAAGTGCCGCTGTCCCAGCACCCGCCGACCGGCTTCGCGCACGGTGGCAAAAGCTTCCGGCAGCAGATCGTCCAGTGTGGCACCGGCCGCCAACCGAGCGCGGAATTCGGCCGTTTTGGCGGCGAGCGCTTCGTCCGACAGCGCCTTCATGCCGTCTTCGAGCGCGTTGATCGCCGGAACACGCCGCTGGTACCCTTTCAGGGTGCGGTCGTTGGCGGAGCCGAAAATGGCACGGGCGATAGAGGCGAGCATGCGGACCTTCCAAGCGCTATCAGTCCGGGCAGACCCAGACGCGCGACCTTCAGATAGGACCCGAAAGGCCAAGGGTCAACGAGAACGAGGGGTGCCGTTTGGACGATCTGGCGAACAATCGCGCGGAGCTGCTTTTGATCCGATGGGTTGAGGGTGTTGGCAGCGCCGGGGCGTCTAATGGATGTCTCAGAGATCACGAAACCATACTAATTCCTAAAATATGGACTGCTCTTGCTTCCGGTGGGCCGTTTTGGCGAAGGTGGGTCGCCGATAAGCGCATTCATCGGGGCGCCGGGACGGATGCTGCATGCGTATGTTGTAGTCTATAAATGCTATTGGGAATTTAATCAACCGTTCCTGTATCCGGACAGGTTGGGGACAGGGAAGGCCATTTCCATGGGCATGTGTCAGCCATGCGCTTATGGCCGGTGGAGTCCGCCATGGCGGGCTTGCGAGGTTGTCGTTCAATCCCGGCTGGCGTGGGCATGGTCAATGGCTCCCTGGTGGCGGGATGGTTCGCGAGAAAGCAAGGGCCCAACGCCGGGTTGCGTTACCCGACCTTGACATCCTTCCAGAACCCGAACCGTCCGCCAACGGTCTGCATGCTTGGCTGCGGACGCTCATACGACCACGCCACGCGCGGATACCGCTTGTCGTCCACCACGGCGTCGTAGAACTGCACCCCGTGCGGACAGGCATTGTCCGAAGCGGTTTTGGGCGCCTTTTCCAACCACTCCAGCTTCGTCGCGCCGGGGGGGAAGTAGGCGTAGCCGCCGTTATCGACGATGTCGTCGCTCCGGGCGATCACATGGCCATTCAAGGTTGCCTGCATGATTCTGTCCTCCCGGGACCTATATCGGTGCGCGGCCCGGGAATCACAGGGCAGTTCGGATCATTTCGAACGCCCGGGCTACCGTCGCCGCCCTGATCGCTGCTCGGTCGCCAGCAAATATCTGGCGTTCGGTGACCATCGGCGATCCGGTGCGCGCCAGACCGAAACAGACCAGCCCGACCGGCTTTTCCGCACTGCCGCCGCCCGGGCCGGCCACCCCGGTGACCGACACCGCGATCGTCGCGCGCGACCGAACCAATGCTCCCTCGGCCATGGCGGCCGCGACCGGTTCGCTGACCGCACCCCGGGCCTCGATCAGCGGCAACGGCACCCCTAGCATCTCATTCTTTGCCTGATTGGAGTAGGTGACGAAGCCGCGGTCCACCACGTCGGACGATCCGGCGATGGCGGTCAGCGCCGCGGCGATCAGCCCGCCCGTGCAGCTTTCCGCGGTTGCCAGCATAACTCCCTTCGTTCGGCAGGCCGCCAACAGGGATTCAGCTTCGCTCAGGGTGGACTCAGGCAGCATGATCGATCCGTTCCGGTGTCAGGCGCTAAGCCTGACGCGTGGTTCGGCGTCTGTCCACAGCGGCAGGACGCATTTCGCCGGAGCGGACTTCCGCCGGCGCCGGAGGCACCCGATATTTGCGGTTTGCGCCGCCCGATCCAGACCGATAACATCCTAAATAAGTAAGCAAAGGGAGACCAAGGAATGAACGCGCCCGTCAGTCACGAGGCCCTAGGCAACCCCTGGACCATGCCGATCGACCAAATCGACGTGTCGGACGCCCGTATCTTCCAGGATGACGTCTGGCCCGACTGGTTCGCCAGGCTGCGGCGCGACGATCCGGTGCATTACACCGCCGACAGCCAGTTCGGCCCGTACTGGTCGATTACCAAATACAAAGACATCATGAAGGTGGAGACGACGCCGCAGGTGTTCTCCTCGGCGTCCGGCATCACCCTGCTGGATCAGGAAACCCAGTACAAGCTGGCGATGTTCATCGCCATGGACCCGCCGAAGCACGATGTGCAGCGGCTGGTGGTCGCGCCGATCGTCGCACCCGGCAATCTGGCGACGATGGCCGGCACGATCCGCGAGCGTGCGGCGAAAATCCTGGACGGTCTGCCGCGCAACGAACCGTTCGACTGGGTGGAGCATGTGTCGATCGAACTGACGACGCAAATGCTGGCAACGCTGTTCGACTACCCGTTCGAGCAGCGGCGCGACCTGACCTATTGGTCGAACGTGGCCACCACCAACTTCAAGGACCCGAACGCCCTGGTGAAAACCGAGGAGGAACGGTTCAACGAGTTGAAGAAAATGGCCGCGGCGATGATGGGGCTGTGGAACGAACGGGTGAACGGGCCGGGCGGCAACGATCTGATTTCCATGCTGGCGCATGGCGAGGCAACGCGGAACATGGACCCGATGGAGTTCATGGGAAACTGCGTGCTGCTGATCGTCGGCGGCAACGACACGACGCGCAATTCGATCAGCGGCGGGTTGTGGGCGTTGAACAAGCACCCGGACGAATACCGCAAGCTGCGGGAAAATCCGGGGCTGATCCCGAACATGGTGCCGGAGATTATCCGCTGGCAGACGCCGCTTTCCTATATGCGGCGGACGGCGGTTGCCGACTACGAACTGGGCGGCAAGACGATCCGCGCCGGGGACAAGCTGGCGATGTGGTATATCTCCGGCAACCGCGACGAGGAATCGATCGAGAATCCCGATCGCTTCATCATCGATCGCGCTCGGCCGCGTCAACATCTGTCCTTCGGGTTCGGCATCCATCGTTGCGTCGGTAACCGGCTGGCTGAACTGCAACTGACGATCCTGTGGGAGGAGATCATGAAACGATTCCCGGTGATCGAACTGGTCGAGGAACCGAAGCGGGTGTTCTCGGCGTTTGTGCATGGGATTTCGTCGATGATGGTGCGTATTCCCGGGTAGCCGCGCCTCCGCGGCTTCGTCGGTTGGCCAGCGGCTAGGGCGCGATCGCCACCCCCGCTGGCCGGCGCGGGTCATTGGCGCCGAAATACACGCCCGCCGCCGCCGCATGTCCCACGGTGCTATCAGCCGCCGCCGCGCCCGGATTCGCCGCCTTTATCGCGCCGGAGACGATCAGGGCCACCGCACCCCACGGTCGCTGATCCTGAATCCGGTATCCCATCCGCTCCAGCAGCGTCCGTGTGTCGGGCGACAACGCGAACCGTTCGGCGAACACGACATCGGGGAGCATTTGATGATGCAGGCGCGGCGCATCCACCGCCTCCTGCGCATTCATCCCGTAATCGATGACGTTCAGGATCGTTTCCAGCGTAGCGGTGATGATCCTGGGACCGCCCGGGGAGCCGACCACCATCGCCACCGCACCATCTTTCATCACGATGGTCGGGGCCATGGAAGACAGCGGCCGCTTGCCGGGCGCGATCGTGTTCGCCTGCCCTTGCACCAGCCCGAACTGATTGGCGGTCTCCGTCTTGATAGTAAAATCGTCCATCTCGTCGTTCATCAGAAAGCCGGTATCGCCCGCGACGACGCCGGCCCCGAAACCGCCGTTGATGGTAAAAGTGACCGCGACCGCACCGCCATTCTTGTCGATGATCGAGTAATGCGTAGTTTCGGGCTTTTCAGGCGTCGCGGCCGCCAGGCTGGCCGACGGTGTGGCCTTATCGCCGATCGTCGCGCGTAACCGGGCGGCATAGTCCTTCGACAGAAGCCGCGTCAGCGGGTTATCGACGAACGCCGGGTCGCCCAGGGTGGTGTTGCGGTCGCGAAAGCTCCGCCGCAGTGCCTCGACGATATCATGCACGGACTCGGCGGAATGAAACCCCATGCCGCGCAGGTCGAAGCCTTCCAGGATATTCAATGTCTCGCACAGGGTCACGCCGCCGGAGGATGGCGGCGGTGCGGACAGCACCCGATAACCGCGATAGGTGCATTCCAGCGGCGCATCCACGGTCACGCGATAATGGGCGAAATCCGCCGCCGTCAGCGCGCCCCCGGACGCGGCCGCGACAGCCCGGGGGATGTCGCCCTGGTAGAATGCGTCGGGCCCCCGGTCGGCGATGGACTGCAAGGTCCGGGCGAGATCGGCCTGAACCAAACGGTCGCCCGCCTGCAACGCCGACCCATCCGCATGCAGGAAGATGTGCGCCGCCGCCGGGTCGCGGCGCAGCAGTTTAGCGCCATAGGCGAGGATGTCCGCGTCTGCTGCCCTCAGGATGAAACCATCCCGGGCGAGGCGGATGGCCGGGGCCATGACGACAGAGCGGGGTAACGTGCCGTACCGGGTCAGAGCGGTATCCAACCCCAGCACCGAACCTGGCACAGCGGCGGCTTTCCAACCGTACAGACTGGCGCCGCGTTCGGCTTGTCCGGTCGCGTCCAGGTACATGTCGCGCGATGCCGAAGCTGGAGCGGTTTCCCGGAAGTCGATGAAAATGTCGCGCCCATCCGCCAGATGTGCGGTCAGAAACCCGCCGCCGCCGATATTGCCGCAGCAGGGGTTCGTTACCGCTTCAGCATAGCCTACCGCGACGGCGGCATCGATGGCATTGCCGCCGCGGCGCAACATCTCGGCGCCGGCCTCGGCGGCCAGATGTTGGGCGGACACAACCAGACCGGTGGCCGATTCGGTCGGAGGCAGGGATGCCGCACCGGCAGGGTGTCCGGCCATCAGAAGCATCAGCGCCCCGATGGCCGCGAAGCTCAGGGTCAGCCGGGACATCACCGAATGGGACCGTGCGGGCGTTGGCCTGTCATCGCCATGGCGGGCGGATGTCCGCCGCCCGGGGATCGAGGTGCTGATCCCGGGAAAGGCGTGGATGGCGGGCCTGCGCCCGCCATGACCGGGTTGGACAGCGGTGCCACCGATGGCGCGGTTAGCTCCCCACAGATGCTTACCGCACGTCGCGCCATCGGCGGGTTACGTCACCGCCTGAATAGACTCGCCGACAATTTGCACGATGCGGTCCAGCGTCGCTTCCGGCGTCGGCAGCGGCGGCGCGAAGCACAGCGTGTCGCCGCTGGCCGGCGGGCCGTCCGACGCGCCGCGCAGCCGCAGGATCAATCCGCGGTTTGCCGCCTCGGCAACCACTTTCGCGCCGAGACCCTTGGCTGGCGCCTTGCTGCCTTTGTCCTCGACCAGTTCGATCGCGGCCAGCATGCCGATGCCGCGCACTTCGCCGACGTTTGGCAGCGTCAGCAGCGTTTGCAGTCCCGCCCGGAAGCGGTCGCCCTGGACCCGGGCGCGTTCGACCATGCCTTCCTTTTCGATGATTTCGATGTTTGCCAGCCCGACGGCGCAGCAGGTGGGATGGCCGGAATACGTGGCCGCGTGCATGAATTTCTCCTCCGGCGGCGCGTCCAGGATGACCTCGTGCATGTGCTTGGAGATAATCACCCCGCCCAGCGGCAGGTAACCGGAGGTCACGCCCTTGGCGAACGACATCAGATCGGGCTTCACGCCCCAATGGCCCAATCCAAACCATTGTCCGGTGCGGCCGAACCCGGTGATGACTTCATCGGCGATGATCAGCACGCCGTGGCGGTCACAAATCTCCCGCAGGCGCGGCCAGTATGTGGCGGGCGGCACGATCACGCCGCCCGATCCCATCACCGGTTCGGCGATGATCGCTGCGACGGTATCGGCGCCTTCGGCCAGAATGGCTTCCTCCACCGCGTCCGCCGCGCCGATCCCGGCATCGCCGTTGCCCGGCCAGCGGAACGGATACGGCGGCGCCACCTGCAGGAAGTTGGGCACCATCGGGCCGAACATCTTCTGGTAGTTCGGCAGGCTGGTGGCGCTCATGGCCGCCATCGTCACCCCGTGATAGCCGTAGCGGCGGGAGATGACCTTCACCTTGTCCGGCTTGCCCATCCGCTTCCAGTGGTAGCGGGCGAACTTGAATGCGCTTTCGTTGGATTCCGCGCCGCCGGTGGTGAAATATACCGCCGCCATGTTGTCATAGGCCAGGCTGACGATTTTCTCCGCCAGCCGGATCGCGGGTTCGTTAGTGAAGCCGGCATAGGCTGACGCGTAGGCCAGCTTTTCCATCTGTTCGGCCGCGGCAGTCGCGAGTTCCTTGCGGCCATGCCCGATGTTCACGTTCCACAGTGACGACAGCGCGTCGATATATTCGCGCCCGTCGGCCGTGCGCAGCATCGCCCCCTTGCCGGAGACATAAAGCTTGGCGTTGGCATGGTCTTTCGGGTGATGCAGCGGGTGGACCAGGTGGCGTTGATCGCTGGCGGTCAGTTGCTCGCTTGCTGGCATAAGGTCGTTCATTGGCGGGGCCCTTCGAAGTCTGGGCACAGGCTAGAGCACCCATCCAGAATTCCCAACCCTCTTAAACAAGCCAGGATGCCCCCCCGCATCACCGCTTTGGCCACCACTGCCTGGAAACCTCCGGGCTCAGTCCCGGGTGTCTTCCCCACCGGCCACGAGCATCATCCAGCGAATGAACTGGCGACGCTCCCCGGGCGGAATCGGCGCGAGCAACGCACCCTGTAGGTTGGCCGCGCCGGGTACCAGGCGCATCAACGCCTCCGTGCCTTCCTGTGTCAGCGACACCACAGCGGAGCGGCGGTCATCGCCATTGTCGGATTTCACGATCAGCTTTTCCCTGACCATGCGCCGGACCATTTCAGTCAGCGTGCTGCGGTCAACGCTGATCCGCGAGGCCAGTTCGGTCAGGGTCAGCGTTCCGCCCTGGTAAAGGACAAGCAGCGCGCCGAATTGGCGGGGTGTGATGTCGGCTTGTCCCGTCAACTCCTGGTAAAGCAGATTGGCCCGTGTGTTGACGAGCCGCACAAGAAATCCCAGGCCGTTTCCCAGCTTCAGAGTCCGAGCGATTGCCTCAGCGGTCTGCGCCACCGGCTCGTTCGCGGCCTGCGTCGCTTTTCCCGGTTCCATAAGCACCTCTCGTACGCGAATCGCGACTCCTAGCAACGCAGTATGGCGCGTGAACCGGGCGCCGCCGAGATGGGATTTTTGATCGTCGGACTCAGAGTGTTGCGTTCACCCCCATTCCATGTATTTAGTACACGTAACATATGCCGGACAGCAAGGCAGCTTGCGAGACCTAAAAGCGACGGGGCCTGGCGTTCACGCGCAACAGAGAGGACACAGTCGATGATTTCCCGCGAGGACAATGAAACACTGGTGCGCGTCGGCCCTGACACACCGATGGGCGCATTGTTCCGGCTCTACTGGATACCGTTCTTTCTCTCCAAGGACCTGGAGGCTGACGGACAGCCAAAGCGTGTGAAGTTGCTGAACGAAGACCTGGTCGTCTTCCGGGATACGCGGAACAAGGTCGGGCTGATCGCCAATGCTTGCGCCCACCGCGGCGCCCCGATGATGTTCGGCCGTAACGAGGATTGCGGCATACGCTGCATCTATCATGGCTGGAAATACGACGTCACCGGCGCCGTGACCGACATGCCAGCGGAACCGCTCCACAGCCGTCTGCAATCTCGGGTCCGGATCAAGGCCTATCCGTGCCAGGAGCGCAATGGCGTGGTCTGGACCTATATGGGGCCGGTCACCGAAAGTCTTCCGCCGTTACCGAACATGGAGTGGAACCTGGTTCCCGAGGCGAACGTCCATATTTCCCTGCGGGTGCAAGAGTGCAACTGGCTACAGGCGTTGGAGGGCGAGATCGACTCCGCCCATGCTCCAATCTTGCATGGCAGGATCGATGCGAAGGGCGCCATCAGCGATTGGGTCGCGAAGCGCGATCTGCGCCCGACATTCGAATGCGCGCGGCAGGATTTCGGTCTGAGTATCGCCGCCAGGCGCCGGCTTGAAGAACAGACGCTTTACTGGCGCGTGAACCAGTTCGTCATGCCATTCTTCACGCTGGTACCGCCGCAATCGAAATTCCCCGAACTCAGTGGTCATGCCTGGGTGCCCATGGATGACGAGAACACGCTTTGCCTGATGTTCTCCTACCATCCGTCGGAGCCGTTGCCGGATCGTTCGCGAGAACTGTTCATCGACGGACATAACGGGCGGGAAACCGGCCACGCCAGCCGGAACGCGTACGCACCAAAAAGCGCGACGACGCCGTACGCCGATTATTGGACCAGGTTCAATCTCGATACCGGCTTCGCGTTCGATTTCGAGAGCCAACGCACAACTTGGTTCTCCGGGTTGCCTGGCCTGTGGGTGCAGGACGCGGCGTGCCAGACCGGCCTCGCGCCGATATACGACCGCACACAAGAACACCTGTGTACAAGCGACACCGGCATCGTCATGACCCGCCGCATCCTGCTGGATAGTGCCGCCGCATACCGCGACCACGGGACACGTCCAAAGGGCGTCGATGAGCCCGACACCTTCATGGTGCGCGCGGTCTCTGTGAAGTTGCCGGAAGGCACGCCTTGGGCGGAGGCCGCCCGGACATACATGACCGCTCGGCTCGGTGCCGGCTTTGGGTATGAACCATAACGGTGCGAAGGCGTGCCCCGGCCCTGATCCCCGCGGAAGGACATAACAATGAAACCAACTGAACGGGCCGTGTACCGCCTGGCGGACCTCCATCGGCTAGTCGATCCAAAGGTGATCGCCGTGGTCGGCGCGTCCACCACCCCTGGTTCGTTCGGGCAGCGTACCTTGGCTAACCTCGGGGGCTTCCAGGGCAAGGTCTATGGCGTGAACCCCAAATATCGCGAGGCGGAAGGGTTCCCCTGCGTTCCGAATTTGGCCGACCTGCCGGAAAGACCGGACTGTGTCGTGATGTGCGTCGCCCAATCGCTCGTCGAGCCGACACTGGAAGAGGCGATCGCGGTCGGCGCCGGCGGTGCGATCGTTTACGCGTCGGGGTACGCGGAGACCGGCCGGGAGGATTGTATCGCCGCGCAGGACCGGTTGGTCGATATCGCGCGGCGCGGCGGCATTCGGGTCGCGGGGCCGAACTGTGTCGGCCTGGTGAACATGCGCAGCGGCGCGGCGATGAACTTCATGACGGATTGCGGCCGTATGGTTGACGGCCGCTCCGGACACGTCGCGGTGGTGTCGCAAAGCGGTGCCCTGGGATACACGGTGTTGCAGGCCAGGGCGCGCGGCGTCGGCATCAGCCATTACTTCGCGGCGGGCAACTCGGCCGATGTCGATGTCGCCGACTACGTTGCCTGTCTGGCCGATGATCCGGAAATCCGAGCGATCATCTGTCTGTTTGAGGGGCTGAGGGACGGACAGCGCTTCCTGCGGGCTGCCCGCCTCGCCGACGCCGCCGGCAAGGCCCTGATCGTCTATAAGGCCGGGAACAGCGATATCAGCGGTAAAGCAGCACTCTCGCACACTGGCACGATGGTGGGTTCTGTCGCGGCCTATCGCGCCGCGTTCGAAGAGGTCGGCGCGATCCAAACGGACGACCTGGAAGCCGTGCTGGAACTGGCCAACACCTTCGCGAAGGCCCCGAGGCCGCGTGCCGGGCGCGGCGTTGGCATCATGGCGACCTCGGGCGGCGCCGGTGTCATCAATGCGGACAAGGCGGAACAAAAAGGACTGAGGCTGCCCAACCTGGCGGCTACCACCCGCGCGGCACTGGAAACCGTCGTGCCGGATTTCGGATCGGTCGCGAATCCCTGCGACCTTACGGCCGAGGTATTGAAGACCGCATCCACGTTCACCCACTGCCTGGAGGCGTTCGCGAACGACCCCGGATTCAGCGCCGTGGTCGTTCCCTTGGTCTTCGCCCATGCCGGAGCCACCGGCGCCCGGGCGCCAGTGATCTGCGAGGTGGCGGCGAGGTCCGATTGCCTCGTGGCCGCCGTCTGGATGAATGAGTGGCTGGAAGGTCCCGGCAGCGCGGTCCTGGATGCCGACCCCCATGCGCTGTTGTTCCGGTCGGCTGATCGTTGCTTCACCGCTATCAAGGCCTGGTTCGACTGGCATGAGCGGCGTGGGCGCGTGACGCTCCCGACAACGCGGCGATCCGATCCCACGGCGCGAGACAAGGCGCGGGCTATCATCAAGGCGGCTGGCCAATCCAGCGCGACCCTGGGGGAAGCGGATTCGAAACGAGTCCTCGCCGCCTATGGCATCGCCGTGCCACCTGAGGAACTTGCCGGCACACCCGAGCGGGCCGTCGAGGCAGCCTTGCGCATTGGTTTTCCCGTGGTCGTCAAGATTGCTTCCCCGGACCTTCCGCACAAGACCGAGGTCGATGGTATTCGCCTGAACCTCGGCAATGCCGATGCGGTGCGGCAGGCCGCTACCGAGGTGCTCGCCGCGGCTCGCCATCACCGGCCGGATGCGCGTCTCCACGGCGTCAGCGTGCAGGGCATGGCGGCCCCCGGCATCGAGTTGGTTCTGGGTATCAAGATGGACGCACAATTTGGTCCCTTGGTGGCTGTGGGCCCGGGTGGCGTGATGGTGGAATTGCTGGGCGATGTCGCTACCGGCCTTGCACCCGTGACACCGGATCGGGCCCGGCGGATGCTTGCTTCACTCAGGGGGTATCCGCTGCTGACGGGCTTTCGCCAGCAGGCCGCCCGCGACATCGATAGTGCGGTCGATACGATCTGCCGGGTCTCGGAACTTGCCGCTGATCTGGCCGGCTTGATCCAGGAGGCGGATGTGAATCCATTGATCGTCGGGACGGTAGGCGCCGTGGCGGCGGATGCGCTGATCGTTCTGTCCTAAGAATAATTCAACAACTGGCTGGCAGGCACGGGATCGCCTGACCACAACAGGACCGGGCCACAACAGGAGAGGACGACCATGCGGGGGATTTTTCTGTATCTGGGTGTTGTGACCGCGGTGCTGCTCACCGGTGCCCGGACTGGCTGCGCGGACGTGCCACAGACCATTCGGATCGGTGTGCTGAATGACATGTCGGGACCCTATTCCGACAACGCCGGAGAAGGATCGGTCGTCGCGGCGCATATGGCAGCGGACCAATTCATCGCGGCCCACCCGGGCGTGAAGGTCGAAATCCTGTCCGGCGATCACCAGAACAAAGCCGACGTCGGGTCCGCCATCGCTCGGGAATGGATCGATGTCGCTCACGTAGATGCCATCGCTGACGTTCCCAATTCCGCTGTCGGCCTTGCGGTCAGCGACGTGACTCGCGGGACGCATGCGGCGCTGCTCGCGTCGAGCGCGGCCACTTCGGACCTTACGGGCAAATACTGTTCACCCAACACAGTCCAGTGGACATACGACACCTGGGCGGTTTCCCATGCGCTGAGCGAAAAACTCGTCGCGGATGGTGCCCGGTCCTGGTTCTTCATCGCGACAAACAACGCGCTTGGCCAGTCGATGGTGCGGGACGCCACTGCCTCGCTCGACAAGATCGGCGGCAAGGTCGCCGGCACTGCCTACACGCCGATCAATTCCAGCGACTACTCCTCTATCCTTCTGCAGGCCGCCACGTCGAACGCCCGGGTCGTCGCCTTCGCGACCGCCGGCGGTGACACAGTTTCACTCATCAAGCAGACCGCCGAATTTGGGATGAGGCAGCCGGGCAAGTCGTTCGCAGCCATGCTCGCGACCTCGAACGATGTTCTGGCGGCTGGGCTGCCGGCGGCTCAAGGGGTGATCCTGGTGCTACCCTTCTATGCCGGTCTCGATGATGCCAGCCGAGCGTGGTCAGAGGCTTTCGGGGCTCGCGATCACGGCCGTACGCCGACTGCCTTCCAGGCCGGCGTTTACTCTTCGGTCAGGGCCTATTTGGACGCGGTAGCGGCAGCGGGTTCCACCGATGGCGCTACCGTGGTTCGGCAACTCAAGCGACAGAGAATTCATGACGACGTGTTCGGCGATGTCGTGGTGCGTCCTGACGGCAGGGCGACGCACGCGATGTATGTCTTTCGGGTGAAGTCGCCGTCGGACTCGAAAGGGCCGAACGATATCCTGGAGAAAATTGGCGCGCTCTCGGGCGACCAGGCTTTCCGCCCGGTGGATCAAGGCGGCTGTCCCCTGTTGTCCCAAATGCGCTGAGGAGGACGCCGGTCCCGCGCCTAAACGCCGCTGGCGGCAATCTGCCCCGCTTTGATCGCCTCCTGAAACAGCCGCCAATCTGCTTGGTTTTGCGCTGCATAGGCCACGGCAAAGTTTGCAATCGCGGTGTCGAACGCCATCCCCGTGCCCAGATACCCGGAAATCCTGGCGGGATCGCCCGAACGGGCATGGGCGCGCGCCAGTGTCACGCCGCAGAGAGTCGCATGATAGGGCAGCGCGCCCTCCGCCAGGCCGGTGCCGACCAATGCCAGGCGGCTGTCCTTCAGGTGGCGGACGTAGCAGTGCTGATCGTCGCCCCGGTCCTCGGTCCAGCCGAGAAACATATCCGGCACGGTCTGCATGATCCGCTGACCCACCACCACCCGCTGGCCTTGGTTGCGGTACATGCCGGGCCCGGCATAGGGCGCCAGGACGGATGTCTGGGCTTCCTTCAACTGCAGCAGCAGCGTTTCATCGTCGCGGGTGACGAACAGCCCGATCGCACAGAACGTGCCGACACTGCCGACCCCGACAACCTTGAACGCCACGTCGGCCAGTTCGTACCGTTCCAACAGAATGCGGCGTTCTTCCGGCAGCGACAGCGCATAGGATTCAAAGGCGGTACGCGCCACGATCTCATGCGTGTTGTCGCGCTGGCCGGACAGCGGGACGATCAGCGGCGGCTTCTCCTTGATCCGCCAGCGGCCTTTGACCTTTTCGATCAGCCCGGGATAGCCCGCATGACCAGCCCGCGTAGCGGTATTCAGCCGGAGCAGTTCGCGCGCCCGCAGTTTTTCGTCGTCGATGCCATCGAGCACGTCGGCGACATCGACGCGGGACCGCCAGGAGGTCAGGGGGTCGAGTCTCGTCAGCTCCTGCATATGCCGCCGGTAGGACTGCACCGCCGCCGCGGCGAGATGCCGAGCGGCTTTTTCGCCGAGATCGCGGGCGAGGGCGTCGACGGCAAAACTGGCGGCGAGGCGTTTTATGTCCCACTCGAACGGCGCGGGCAGAGTCTCATCGAAGTCGTTGACATCGAAAACCGGGGTGCCCTCGGGCGACGCGAAGGTGCCGAAATTCGCCAGATGACAATCGCCGCAGGCCTGCACCCACAAACCCGCGACCGGGGTGTTGGCCAGATCGGCCGCCATGATCGCGGCGGCGCCCCGATAAAATGCGAACGGGGAGGCGCGCATACGGTCGTAAAGGACCGGTAGCAGGCTCGCGATCCGGTGGCGCCCGGATTCCAGCAGGATATCGACGGGGTCGCGGCGTCCGGCCGCCGGGGTCCAGGTGGCATGAGCGCTGCGCGGCAGGATTTTCCGCAGCGACTGGCCCGCCAGACGCCGGTCCGCCGTGGTCAGCAGGGTCGCCATCTGCTTGTGCTCCAGGGGCATCGGGGCGTTTCCGCACAGTTTCGGTACATCACACCGCCCGGGACCAAAACCGCAAGGGTTAAAGTCGCCTCTCTGCTGCTGTTGAATGAAGTCTTATCGCGATCGTCACATGATCCAGCCGGGCCGGAACAACCGGACAATCAGCAGGAGTGCCGCCGCGATCACGCCGGCAATGACGTCGTCGGCCATGATTCCGAACGGGCCGTGCTTACGGTCGGCCCAGCCGACGGGCCCCAGTTTGGTGATGTCGAAGAATCGGAACAGGATAAAGGCCGCGGCGATGCCGGGGACCGATGGTGCCGCCAATGCAAGCAGCGCGATCCACTGGCCGGCGAATTCGTCGATCACCACCCAGCCCGGGTCGCCTTCGACGTGCGCGCGTTCTACTGCCAGATAGCCGCCGAATGTGGCCGCCAGAGCGGCGGCGGCCAGCAGCAGCGGCGACAGCCACAGCAGCACGGCGCCAGCCAGCACGGCGGCGGCCGAACCGGCTGTTCCGGCCGCCACGGGGGCGTATCCGCTGCCGAATCCGGCGGCGACAAAGCGGGCGATTTTCATGCGTTATGCTCCCGGGGCATCTGGGCCGCCGCCAGTGCGGGGGGGGCGGCCAGGATCGGCGCCCGGGCGACGGATCACCGGGTCCACGGCGTTTTCCGCAGAACGGGCGACGGATCGTTCCGTTGCGCCCGGTACATAACGACGTTCTCGCTGACCCGCTGGACATAGTTGCGGGTTTCCTCCGACGGAATCAGTTCGATCCAGTCCACCATGTCGATCGGGCCGGTGCGCGGATCGCCGTTTTGCTCCAGCCACTGGGCCACGCGGTGCGGCCCGGCGTTATAGGCCGCGGTGGCCAGCGGCAGGCAGTTGTCGAACCGGGTCAGCATATCGTGCAGATAGGCGCTACCTAGCTGAATATTGTAACCGGCGTTGACCGTCAGACGGGGTACTGCCGCCGGGACACCCAGTTCCTTGGCAACGGCGGTCGCGGTCGGCGGCATCAACTGCATCAAGCCACGGGCGCCGGACGGGCTGACGGCGGCGATGTCGAAACTGCTCTCCTGACGCATGATGCCCAGCGAGAACGCCGGATCGGGGGGGCTGGCCGGGTCGTATGGTGCCGGCCAGCCAAGGTGCGGCAACGCAATTCCGTCGCGGCCCATGCGG
>JAKBCJ010000335.1 GCA_021807975.1 Pseudomonadota bacterium
AGCCGAAGCGCTTCTGCTGGAAGCCAACCTTATCAAGCGGCTGAAGCCGCGATTCAACATCGTGCTGCGGGACGACAAATCCTATCCGTGGCTGATGCTGACCGAGGACCACCCGTTCCCGCAGATATCCAAGCATCGCGGCGCGCATGTGCGAAAGGCCAGCTACTGGGGGCCGTTCGCCTCCGCCTGGGCGGTGAACCAGACGGTCACCGCCATGCAGCGGGTCTTTTTGCTGCGGTCCTGCACCGACTCGGTGTTCGCCAGCCGCACCCGGCCATGCCTGTTGCTGCAGATCAAGCGTTGCTCCGCCCCGTGCGTCGGGCGGGTCGATAACGAAGCGTATGGCAAGCTGGTGGCTCAGGCCAAGGCGTTCCTGTCCGGCAAGGCGAATTCGGTCCAGAAAGAGCTTGCCGCGGAAATGGAACAGGCGGCCGAGGCGCTGGAGTTCGAGCGCGCTGCCGCCGTCCGCGACCGCCTGCGCGGCCTGACCTTCGTGCAGGGCAGCAGCGTCATCAACCCGGCCAGCCTGACCGATGCGGATGTGATCGTGGCCTGGCAGATCGCCGGCCAGACCTGCGTCCAGGTGTTCTTCGTCCGTGGCGGTCGCAACAACGGTAACCGCGCATTTTACCCGACCCATACCAAGGCGGAAGAAGGCACCGAGGTCCTGGCCGCCTTCATCGGGCAGTTCTACGACGACAAGCCGCCGCCTCCGCTGCTGCTGGTCAATCAGGAACTGGCGGAACGGGATCTGATCGCCGAAGCGCTGTCGATGAAGGCCGGGCGCAAGGTGGAGATCGCCCGCCCGCGGCGCGGCGAAAAGCTGGCGGTGGTCCAGCATGCGGAAACCAACGCCCGCGAGGCTCTGGAGCGCAAACTGGCGGAAACCGCCGGCCAGGGGAAACTGCTGCAAGGGGTCGCGGAGCTGTTCAAGTTGCCTTCGGTGCCCCAGCGCATCGAGGTGTACGACAACTCCCACATCATGGGCACCAACCCTTATGGCGTGATGATCGTCGCGGGGGCGGAGGGCTTCATGAAGGGCGCGTATCGCAAATACGGTATCCGCGGCCCGATGGCGCCCGGCGACGATTTCGCCATGATGCGGGAGATGCTGCAACGCCGCTTTGGCCGTGCGCTGAAAGAGCGGGCGGAGAACGATGCGGCCCCGGATTGGCCCGATCTGCTGCTGATCGACGGCGGGGCCGGCCAGTTGTCGGCGGTGCGGGAGATACTGAACGATCTGGGCGTGCATGACGTGGCGCTGGTCGCGATCGCCAAGGGACCGGATCGCAACGCCGGACGCGAATGGCTGCATACCGAGGGCATGGAGCCGTTCCAACTGCCGCCGCAGGACCCGGTGCTGTACTTCCTGCAACGGTTGCGCGATGAGGCGCATCGCTTCGCCATTACCACGCACCGGGCGGGACGGTCCAAGGCCATCACCCAAAGCGAACTGGACGAAATCGAAGGCATCGGTCCCGCTCGGAAGCGCGCGCTGCTGAACCATTTCGGGTCGGCGAGGGGGGTGAAAATGGCCGGTCTGGCTGATCTGGAGGCGGCGCCGGGAATCAGCCGGGAAACCGCCAACCGGGTATATGCGCATTTTCATGCGGGCGCGCGGGTTAATGCCGGGGTTTAGCGGCTGGTTGCCGCGGCTGGGCCAGTTCCGTTCGCCATGACGCGCATATTCGACATTCAGGGGCATCGTGGCGCCCGTGCTCTGTTCCCGGAAAACACGCTGGAAGGCTTTCTCGCAGCTGCCGCATTGGGGGTTGGCGCATTCGAACTGGATGTAGGCATGACCGCCGATGGGGTTCCGGTTGTCGTTCACGATCCGCTGCTTAATCCCGATATCGTGCGCGGCCCGGGCGGACTCTGGCTGGCGGAACCCGGGCCGGCGGTCTGGTCGCTGACCCTGGCGGAGCTGCAAACCTACGATGTGGGTCGTCTGCGCCCCGGTTCCCGCGCCGCCGGGTTGTTTCCGGAGCACCGGCCGCATGACGGCGCCCGGATTCCCACTTTGGCGGCCGTGCTGGACGCCCTGCCGGATGCGCGCTTCACCATCGAAATCAAGACTGACCCGGCGCACCAGGCATGGACCGCCACGCCCGCGGCCCTGGCCGAGGCCACGCTGACTGTCATCGACGAAGCCAAAGCTGCCGAACGGGTGCTGGTCGAGGCGTTCGACTGGCGGGTGCAACACCGCATCGGTCATATCCGCCCCGACATCCGGCTGGCATGGCTCACCCGGCCAGAGACGGTGCTGAATGCCGCCCTGTGGTGGGACGGGGTGGAACCGCTGCTTTCGGTGCCTGCTGCTGTCGCCGCACAGGGCGGGCCGGTCTGGGCGCCCGATTACGCAAGTCTGACGCGTGACCAGGTCCTGGAGGCCCATGCGCTGGGTCTTTCGGTCCTGCCCTGGACCGTGAATCAGCCGGAGGACATGCGCCGGCTGATGGACTGGGGTGTGGACGGGCTGATCTCCGACCGGCCCGACCTCGCGCTTGGCCTGCTTGCCTAGCGGCAGCGGTACGGGTGCCAGAAGCACCAGCGATCATGGCCCGGGCCCGGGCCGGGTTCCTCGACAACACAGCCGGCCGCCGACATGGCGACACCGAGCAGCAGCAGGACGGAAACGAAACGTCGCAACAGAGCCTCCTTCGTGAAGCAACGCGGCGATCATAGCCGGTACAATGTATCGAAGAATGACCGGGCTTTGCGGATCTCGGGGTTGCGCGCAATCTCCGCTGAATGTGTGGACGCTATGCCAGTTTCCTGCCGCCCGACCTGATCGCCCGCCTGTTCGGCACGAAGAATCCGCTGCCTGATCTGAAGCCTACATGGAACATGGCACCGACGATGGATGCCCCCGTCGTCCGCCGGCATCCCGAAACCGGGGAGCGTCACCTGGACGCCCTGACCTGGGGCTTCATTCCCGCCTACACCAAAACCTTGAAGGAGGCCCGCCGGCCGGTGAATGCTCGATCCGAGACCGTCGCGTCATCGGGCATGTTCCGTAACGCCTTCGCCAAGCGGCGCTGCATCGTGCCGGCGGCGGCTTTCTACGAATGGCACACAGGTCCGCATGGCAAAGAACCGTATGCAATCGCGCGCGCGGACGGCGATCCGCTGGCGTTCGCGGGTGTTTGGGAGGGCTGGCGCGGGCCGGACGGCGGGATCGTCCGCAGCTTCGCCATCCTGACAACCGCCGCGAATGCCCAAATGGCGGTGCTGCACGAGCGCATGCCGGTGATTCTGGAACAGGCCGGCTGGCCGGGTTGGCTGGGTGAAACCGAAACCGATCCCGCCAGCTTGCTGCGCCCGGCGCCGGAGGGAATTTTGAAAATATGGCCGGTGGATAAGCGGGTCGGCAATGTGCGCAACGACGGTCCAGACCTGCTGCAACCGCACGAACCGCCGCCACGTTGAAGCCGCTGCTGTCCAGTTCCCGGAAAGACGCATCCTGATGAGCGAGCCGACCAAACTGACGGAGTTGAAGCGCGACCTCCATTTGCTGATCCAAGGCCCGGATGGCGACCCGTTGCCGCCGCATCTCAGCCGCGGGCGGACCGCGACCTCGCCCCATCAAATCCCCATGCTCGGATGGAAGGACATCCTGCTGCGTTCCTGGCAGGAGGTGAACAACAACAACATCTTCCTGGTGTCCGGCGGGGTGACCTATGCCATCCTGCTGGCATTGTTTCCGGGGCTCGCCGCATTGGTTTCGCTGTACGGACTGCTGCTGAACCCGGTTCAGGTCGAACAGCAGGTAGAGATGCTGTCACATGTATTGCCGCCCGAGACGACGCGGATGATCGCGGCGGAACTGCACAGTCTGATCGCCGCCTCGCAAGGGTCATTGAGTATCAGCGCGGCAGCGGCGTTGGTGTTCGCGCTGTGGAGTGCGTCCCGCGGCATGAGCGGCCTGATTAACGCCCTCGACATCGCCTATGACCAGAAAGAGACAAGGGGGTTCGTCAAACTGAATGCGGTGGCGATCCTGCTGACCATGCTGACGCTTATGGGCGGGACCGTGATCATCGCCTTGGTCGCGATATTGCCCGCGGTGCTGCAGTTCGTCGGCCTGGCCAGTTCGACACAGTGGCTGGTGCTGGTGCTGGAATGGCCGCTGCTGATCGTGGTCGTGATGACGGGTCTGGCCATGCTGTACCGCTACGCGCCGAACCGCCGTACCCCGCAGTGGCGCTGGGTATCCCCCGGCGCCGTGGTGGCCACGTTCCTGTGGCTGCTGGGGTCGATCGGGTTCAGCGTCTATGTGTCGTATTTCAACAGCTACGACCGAACATACGGGTCCCTCGGCGGGGTCGTGGTCATGCTGACATGGCTGTATCTGTCCGCCTTCGTCGCCCTGTTCGGGGCGGTGATCAACGCCCAATCCGAACGGCAGATACGGCAGTCAAGCGGCCATACCTAAAACTATCATGAAAAAAGTGACATGGGGGAGTTGACGAAGCCCTTCCTCATCCGAACATGTAACGCCAACCGTCCCATCCCGGACAGACCTAACCCGCGGGAAACTTCCATATGCGCCCCAGCCCGTGCCACTTGATGCTTGTGCATCCAGACCAGGCCTCTGCCGTCACCGATGCACTGTGGGCACGCCTGCGGCAGGAAGCCGAGGATGCCTATCGGCGTGAGCCGAAGCTCGCGTCCCTGTTTTTCGATTCGATTCTAAATCAACCGAGCTTTGAGGCGGCGGTGTTTCATCGGGTTGCGGCGCGGTTGAAGAACGACACGATCTCTCTCCCGCTGATCGTGCAGGCGTTTGCCAAAGCGGCGGAGGACGATGGCTGCCTGGTCGAGGCGGCGAAGGCCGATATCTCCGCCGTGCTGGACCGCGATCCGGCCTGCACGCGGTTGATGGAGCCATTCCTGTATTTCAAGGGGTTCCACGCGATTCAGACCCACCGTCTGAACCACTGGCTGTGGCACCACGGGGAGCGGGATTTCGCGCTGTATCTGCAAAGCCGTTCGTCGGAGGTGTTCCAGACCGATATCCATCCGGCGGCTAAATTCGGGCACGGCATCTTCCTGGACCATGCCACCGGGCTGGTGGTGGGGGAAACGGCGGAGGTTGGCGACGACGTGTCGATGCTGCATCACGTCACCCTGGGCGGCAGCGGCAAGGAATCGGGCGACCGGCATCCTAAAATCCGGCGCGGCGTGGTGATCGGTGCGGGTGCGGCGATACTGGGCAATATCGAGGTTGGGGAACACGCGCGCGTTGCCGCCGGTTCGGTGGTGTTGAAGGCGGTTCCGCCCCACGCCACCGTCGCCGGGGTCCCGGCGAAGGTGATGCGGATCGTGGAGAACGATGTGCCGTCGAACTCGATGGACCAGACCTTGAGCGATCTGGCCTATCAGTCCTTCAACTACTCGATCTGACCCTTTCCCTGCTTAGGCGGCTCTGACTCCGGCCACGAAGGTGGTGGCCTCGCTCGACAACAGGT
>JAKBCJ010000336.1 GCA_021807975.1 Pseudomonadota bacterium
GTGTCCCCTTGCGACGACAACCCTTGTAAGGAAGTATCGTTCGCAATTCGCCTGCCCATACAGCGCCATCGCCTGAACCGGTGCATCGTCATGGCTTTGGCGCCTAACCGAACCTAAGCCATCGATTTTCAATGAGGCCCGATGCACGGCAACCCCACCCGCACCGCGCGCGCCCTCCCCTCCCTTCCCCTCGGGTCGCTCGGTCTTTTGCTCCCGTATCTCCGGCCCTACCGGCTGCGAACCCTGTGGGCCACGGTCGCCCTGTTGTCCGCCGCCGGCCTGATCCTGGCTCTGGGGCAAGGCATCCGCCGCCTGATCGACCGCGGCTTCGCCTCCGCCGACACCGCGCACCTGGACCACGCCGCGCTGGCGATGTTCGCCGTGGTCGCCGCTCTCGCCGTCGCCACCGCCGCCCGCTTCTACCTGGTTTCCTGGCTTGGTGAGCGCGTCGCCGCCGACCTGCGCCGCGACACATTCAATCGCGTGATCTCACTGTCGGCATCGTTCTTCGAGACGGCGCGCACCGGGGACATCCTGACGCGCCTGACCGCCGACGTCTCCTTGCTCCAGGCGTTGATCGGATCGGCCATCTCCCAATGGCTGCGCAACGTCATCCTGCTGATCGGTGCCTTCGGGATGCTGCTGGTCACCAGTGCCAAGCTGGCCGGCATCGTCGTGCTGGTCGTCCCCTGCGTCGTCATCCCCCTGGTGCTGTTCGGCCGGCGGGAGCGGCGGCTATCCCGGGCGGCGCAGGATCGCGTGGCGGATCTCGGCGCCTATGCCGAGGAGACGATCAACGCCCTGCGCACCGTCCAGGCCTTCACCCACGAACCGGTGGACAAGGCGCGCTTCGGCGCCGCGGTCGAACGATCGGTGGCGACAGCACTGGGGCGGGTACGCACACGGGGCACCCAAATCCTGCTGGTCATCATGCTGGGCTTCGGCGCGATCGTCTTCAGCCTGTGGGTCGGCGGCCGCGACGTGATCGCCGGACGGATGACCGGCGGCGACCTGTCGGCCTTCGTTTTCTACGCCGTGCTGCTGGCCACATCCGGCGCGCAGATCAGCGAACTCTGGGGCGAGTTGCAACGCGCCGGCGGCGCCGCCGAACGGGTGCGGGAGTTGCTGAACGAACGTCCCACCATTGTCGCGCCGCCCAGCCCGTTGCGCCTGCCGTCCCGCCCCGCCGGTCGCGTGTCGTTCCGGAACGTCACCTTTCACTACCCGGCCAGACCCGACTCAGCCGCGCTGATCGATCTGTCCCTGGACGTGGAGCCGGGTGAAACCGTCGCCCTGGTCGGCCCATCCGGCGCCGGCAAAACCACAATCCTGCAACTGCTGTTGCGCTTCTACGACCCGGAAAGCGGCACGATCCGCCTGGACGGCGTCGATATCGCCCGCGTGGCACCCGAGGACCTGCGCCAGCGCATCGGCATCGTGCCTCAGGACCCGGTGATCTTCGGCACCACGGCGTCGGAGAATATCCGATACGGCCGCCCGGATGCCACCGACGACGACATCCGCGCCGCCGCAAAAGCCGCCAACGCCGATTTCCTGGAACGTCTCCCCAACGGCTTCGAATCCTTCCTCGGCGAAAAGGGTGTTCGGCTGTCCGGCGGTCAGCGCCAGCGCCTCGCCATCGCCCGGGCGATCCTGCGCGATCCGGGCGTTCTGCTGCTGGATGAGGCCACCAGCGCGCTGGACGCCGAGTCGGAACAGGCCGTGCAGCAGGCGCTCGCCACGCTGTCCAGGGGACGCACAACGATCGTTATCGCCCACCGTCTGGCGACGGTCCGATCCGCCAGCCGGATCGTTGTGATCGACGCCGGCCGGGTCGCCGCCACCGGCACACATGACACACTGATCCAGCAGGACGGGCTCTATGCCCGCCTTGCGCGATTGCAGTTCGGCCTGGAAACATGACCGCAATACCATGCCACCCAGAACGCGGAAGGACCCGCCGATGACGCCACCGGGGACAACAGATTTTCAACGCGGATGGGACGCCGCGATCCAGGCCGTGCGCGACTGGCATGAGGCGAAGGCTAAACAGGCGATGGTCCAATCCACCCGCACCCGCTTCCCCAAAAACCTGGAGCGCGAGGCCGAGTTGCATCGCCGCTGCGCGGAACTGATCGTCACCCTGTCGCCCGACGACGTGTAACCGGTTCGGCGGGTGAACGATGTACTGACATCGGCCGCGCTCTGCCCCGGAGGGACAATGGTTTAGACGATCCCGACCCTTAGCAGGTCATGCACATGGATCAGTCCAACCGGCTTACCAGCCTCCACAACAAAGATACAGGTGATGCGCGACTGGTTCATGTGCGCCAGAACCTCCACCGCCAGAACGTCGGGGCCGACACTATGGGGATGTTTGCCCATGACCCGGGTAACGGGTCCGTCCGCGAAGCCTTGCTTGAAGGCCCGCCGCAGGTCGCCGTCGGTCAGCACGCCGATCAGATCGCCGGCCGCGTTCACTACGCCGGTGATGCCGAAGCGCTTGGATGTCATCTCCACGATCGCGTGCGACAGATCGGCGGTATCCGCCACGACCGGTAATTCGCCGCCGGTATGCATGACCGAGCTGGCTTTCGACAGGCGCGCGCCAAGCTTGCCCCCCGGGTGGAAGCGCTGAAAGTCGATGGAGGTAAAGCCGCGGCGTTCCAGCAGCAGCACCGCCAGCGCGTCGCCAGCCACCATTTGCATGGTGGTGGACGTGGTCGGCGCCAAACCGTTCGGGCAGGCCTCCTGCGCCACGGGCAGGAACAGGCCGACATCGGCCGCGGTGCCCAGCGCGCTGCCGGGACGGGAGGTGATGGCGATCAGCTTGACCCCGAACCGGCGGGTATAGGCCACGATGTCGGACAGTTCCGGTGTCTCCCCGGACCAGGACAGCGCCAGCACCACGTCGTCGGCGCGGATCATCCCCAGGTCGCCATGACTGGCTTCGGCGGGATGGACGAAGTGGCTGGGCGTGCCGGTGGACGCCAGGGTCGCGGCGATTTTACGGCCGACATGGCCGGATTTCCCCATGCCGGTGACCACGACGTTACCGCCGGCCCGTTCGATGATGTCGGCGGCGGCGGCAAAAGCGGCCCCAAGATGGTTGTCGAGTGCCTCTAAGACCGCCTCCAGCCCGCGTTGTTCGATCCGCAGCGTGCGCGCGACGCTGTTGCGTGCCTCCCCTGCCGATCCCGGGTCCGCCGGGTGTGGTTTCGGTGTGGCGCCATCCGACATGTACAAAGCTAATCCCGTTATAATGCGATCAACCGCCCGATGGCGGGATGCTGTTCCGTTGCGCAGTCAAATCTAAAACACAATTTCCGGAACTGGCGTCCGCAGATTTTCGTAGAGCGACAAATGGGCATCGACGATCGCGTCAGCGGTCTGGACTTTCCGTATCGTGGCGGCGAGGTCTGTCAGCAAAGTCCGGTTTTCGGCGATTTTCTTCAGCAGCATCGCAAGCGCCATGGCGCTGCCGACGTGGAAATGAAATCCGTCGATCCCGTCGCGGACCTTTTCGGCCATCCCGCCGATATCGGAGCTGATGACCGGGCGGCCGTTACGCCGGGCCTCCTGGATGACGAGGGGGGAGTTTTCCCACCAGACCGAGGGAACGATGACCAAATCGACCGACTGCATCAGCATGTCCACGCGGCTTTGATCGTATGGGCCATGCAAGGTGACGTTCTGCCCGAGTTTCTCCATCCGTTCCTGGAGTTCCTTCTGGAACTCCAGCGGCTGGCTGCGGTAGTCGCCGAATATTTCCAGGCTGATATCGAAGCGTTCTTCCTTGTCCAGCAGGTCGGCGGCATCGAACAGGACGTTGGCTCCCTTCAGGAAGGAAAGCTGCCCAAAGAAGCCCGCGCGCAATGTGCCGGCGGTGCCGATGGGGCGAATCGGACCGCGCGAAAGCGGCGCGTTCACCAGGTTTTCGATCACCGAGATGCGGTCTTCGGCCATACCCCACGCGATATAGCGATCCGCCAGGAATTGACTCGGTGAAACGAAATGGTCGGCGAAGGCGAAGAAATGTTCGATATAGCGCTTCCGCAAGAAAAAGTCGGATTCATCCAAATGCTGGAAACATTCGATACAGCGCTGGGGATTCGCCTCATAGCACAGATTCCGATGCGGATTCGTTACCATCTGCCCGTGATGGTTACAAATCGCCAGATATTCGTGCAGCGTCACCACGACCTTCGCGTTCGGCAGGGCGCGCTTGACGATCGCGAGCGCTTCCACGCCGACGTTGATGTAGTGATGGAAATGCACAATGTCGGGCCGCAGGTCCAACAGCACGTTCGTCAGCGCGTCCGGCAGGCGCGGATCCTGATTGGAGAATTTGAACCAGTCGAATTCACCGACCGAATACAGGTAATCATCAATGCCGAAAGGCTGGCTGATCGGAATCTCCGATCGGGTGCGGCGACGGTCGCAGCCCATGAACCAGGAGACGCAGTTTTCCCGGGCAGCAAAACCGCGATGAAGCTGAAACGCCGCTATTTCGGCCCCGCCTTTCGATATTTCGGGATGGCTGTGGGAGATGACGAGTATCCGCAGTGCGGGATCGGCCTGCGACGCCTCACCGGGTACGAAGGCAACGGGCGATGGAACCGGCGGCAAGGCTTCGGAGACCGATTCTTCGACAGTCGCAACGACAACCGCCTGCGGCTCCGATACCATCAACACCAAGTCCGGCTCCGGCTCCGGCAAGATGGCGGTCACTTCGGGTTCCGGTGCCACGGCAGCCGCTTGCGGTTCTGGCACGCCCAAGGGCTGAACCGGAACCGGCGCCGCAGCGGAAACCTCCGGCCCCGGGCGGCTGACAGGGCCGCGGATTTTCGCTTTTTTCATTCTGTCGCCCGCGTCATGTCAGAAAGGTGATAAGCTGGTCCATTGCGCAACGGGTGCGACCGGATCGTTTCCGCCCATCGCTTTTCATGCACCCACGCATTATACAATGTCAGGTTCATCCGCCACGCCTGCGCCGATCCGGCCTGCGATTTGCGCTCCAGATGGAACATCGCGACATCCGTGACGACGGCGCTGTTCAGACCCATCAGGTGCAGGCGCAGACACAGGTCGGTATCCTCGAAGTCGCCGATGATAAACGACTCATCGAACCCGCCGAGCGCCAACGCCACCTCGCGGCGCAGCAGCATACAGGCCCCGGTGATCCCGATATGCCGGACCAGGCCCGGCTTCAGCGGCCGGCGCATGCCCTTGTTGATGTGGTCTGGAAACAGCCAGTTACCAAATTCGGCTAACTGCCTGAAGGTCATTCCCTCGTGCTGGATCGACCCGTCGCCGTACAGCAGCGTGGGGCCGACCGTACCAAGATCCGGGTTCAGCTCCATCTGTTCGGCCAACCGCTCCAGCCAATCGTTTGGCCCCGGGAAAACGTCCGAATTCAGATAGCAGATATAGGTGCCGCTGGCGGCGCGCAGTCCGACATTGTTA
>JAKBCJ010000337.1 GCA_021807975.1 Pseudomonadota bacterium
CAGCAGCGCGGCGAGTTCGGCTTTCTTGATCGCGGTTGTTTCAAACAAGCCCGTCGAGACGTCCACCCAGGCAGCGCCCAGCCCGTCCTGCTCGAACGCCAGCGCCAGCAGCAGGTTGGGCCGTCCGGCCTCCAGCAGCGATTCCTCGGTGATCGTGCCCGGCGTGATGACCCGCACGACTTCGCGCTTGATCGGCAGTTTGCCGGTGCGGGCCTTCGGGTCCTCCATCTGCTCGACAATGGCGACCCGAAAGCCGCGGCGGATCAACCGGGCGAGGTAGATTTCGGCGGCGTGGTGCGGCACGCCGCACATCGGAATCGGCGTTCCGGCATGTTCGCCGCGGTGGGACAGGGCGATATCCAGCGCGGCGGCGGCTGCTTCGGCATCGGCGAAAAACAGTTCGTAGAAATCCCCCATCCGGAAGAACAGCAGCGCATCCGGTTGTTCGGCCTTCGCCGCGAACCACTGGGCCATCGCCGGCGTGGCGCCGGCAGCCGACGGCGTCTGTGACAAGGCCTGATTCAAAGCCGGCTACGCCGCCGCGTGCTTGCGGACAAACGCGGCGATCGATGCCAGCGCGGCCGGGGTCATCCCCTGGATACGCGCAGCCGCACCCAGCGATTCGGGGCGAACCCGGTTCAGCTTCTCGCGAATTTCAGCCGAAAGTCCGCCAATGTCTTCGAACGCCAACTGTCCCAGTTCGACACTGTCTTCCCGTCGGCTCAAGCGGACTTCGGCCTGTTGCCGGTGCAAATACCCCGCATAGCGCGCATCGGTTCTAAGCTGGTCCGCCACCCGGTCCGGCAGTGCGCCCAGCCACGGAAACGCATCGCACAGCAACGGCCAGGCCACCGTCTCATTCCCCGCCAGGTCCAGCACCGACCGCCGCCGGCCGTCGCCAGCGGGAACGATACCCAGCCGGTCCATCGCGATCGCCGGCATGCCTTCCCGGGCCGCCCGTTCCATCGCGTCCCGCAATTCGGTTCGGTACGCGTTGAACTCCGCTGCTCGGGCCGATCCGACGCAGCCCCAGCCGATACCCTTGTCCGTCAGCCGCAGATCGGCGTTATCCGCCCGCAGGCTCAGCCGGAACTCCGCTCTGGAGGTGAACATCCGATACGGCTCCGCGACCCCTTGCGTGGTCAGGTCATCGACCATCACCCCAAGATACGATTCAGTCCGGTCCAGCCACACCGGTTGCAGACCGCCCGCCAACCGGGCCGCGTTCAGCCCCGCCAGCAGTCCTTGCGCCGCCGCTTCCTCATATCCCGTCGTGCCGTTGATCTGCCCCGCCAGAAAAAGCCCGGGCATGGACCGCAGTTCCAGTCCCCGGGTCAGTGCCCTGGGATCGACGTAGTCGTATTCGACCGCATAGCCGGGACGGATAATCCGAGCCTGTTCCAGGCCGGGGATGGTCGCTAGAATCGCTTGCTGTACGTCCTCCGGCAGACTGGTGGAAATGCCGTTCGGATAGACGGTGATATCGTCCAGTCCTTCCGGCTCCAGGAAGACATTGTGCCGCTCCTTGTCGGCGAAGCGGACGATCTTGTCCTCGATGGACGGGCAGTAGCGCGGTCCCCGTCCGGCGATCTGGCCGGAATAGACCGCGGACTTGTGCAGGTTCGCGCGGATCACCGCATGCGTCGCCTCGGTGGTGCCGGTGACGCGGCATTCGATCTGCCGGTTGGGCAGGCGTCGCGTCATGGTGCTGAACGGTTGCGGCGACTCGTCGCCGGGATCGGCCCGTAATGCGGCCCAGTCGATGGTGCGCCGGTCCAGCCGCGGCGGCGTGCCGGTTTTCAGCCGCCCCAGCGGCAGGCCCAACCGATCCAGGGTCTGCGCCAGGCCCACCGAGGGCGCCTCACCGACCCGCCCAGCCGGAGTCTGGCGATCGCCGATATGAATGATCCCGCGCAGAAACGTACCAGCCGTCAGCACCACCGCCGCACAACCGATCCGCTGACCGCCGCCACAGATCACCGCGGAGATCCGGCCGCTGGCATCCGTTTCCAGATCCTCCACCGACGCCGCCAGCATCGACAGGTTCAGTGTCTCCTGAAGCGCCGTCTGCATCGCACGCCGGTACAGCGACCGGTCTGCCTGCGCCCGAGGTCCGCGCACCGCCGGCCCCTTGCTGCGGTTCAGCAACTTGAAATGGATACCGGCGGCATCCGCGACCCGGCCCATCAGTCCGTCCAGCGCATCGATTTCCCGCACCAGATGGCCTTTGCCGATCCCGCCAATCGACGGGTTGCACGACATCTCGCCGATCGTCGCCAGCGAATGGGTCAGCAAAAGGGTCTTCGCCCCGGTTCGGGCGGCGGCAGCGGCGGCTTCGCATCCGGCATGGCCGCCGCCGACAACGATCACATCGTAATGGGTGTTCATGCCGTGCTTTCTGCCATGAAATCACCCCGCTTCGCCATGCCCAACACACCCCTTTCGCCGGAGCTGCTCCAACGTCATGATAGAAACAGCAGTCCCCTTGAGGGCACTGATAAACAATTAAAGGGGAACTCGGTCATGGCCGATGGCACGATCGACACACGCACCGCCCGCGTGAGCGCGGAAGAAGCATTGCACATGCATGCAAGCGGCCGGCCCGGCAAGCTGGAAACCCGGATCAGCAAGCCGATCGCAACAGCCCGCGACCTGTCGCTGGCCTATTCGCCCGGCGTCGCCGAACCCTGCCTGCATATCGCCCGCGACCCGTCACTGGCCTATGACTACACCACCAAGGGCAACATGGTTGCCGTCATCTCCAACGGCACCGCGGTCCTTGGGCTTGGCAACCTTGGCGCCGTCGCGTCCAAGCCGGTGATGGAGGGTAAGGTCGCCCTGTTCAAACGCTTCGCCGACGTCGATGGTATCGATCTCGAGGTCGGAACCGAGGATGTCGATGCGTTCGTCAACGCCGTCCGCTTCCTCGGCCCGGGCTTCGGCGGCATCAACCTGGAAGACATTAAAGCGCCGGAATGCTTTGTCATCGAGCAGCGGCTGCGCGAGCTGATGGACATTCCGGTGTTCCACGACGACCAGCACGGCACCGCGATCGTGACCGCTGCCGGCCTGATCAATGCCTGCCACCTGACCGGCCGCGAACTGCGGGAGACAAAGCTGGTGGTCAACGGCGCCGGCGCCGCGGCCATTGCCTGCGTGGAACTGCTGAAAGCCATGGGGGTCCGCCCCGACCATGTGATCCTGTGCGACACCAAGGGCGTGGTTTATCAAGGCCGCACCGAGGGCATGAACCAGTGGAAATCGGCCCACGCCGCCAACACCAAGGCGCGCACATTGACCGAGGCGATGGTCGGCACCGACGTGTTCATCGGCCTTTCGGTCAAGGGCGCGCTGACCAGGGACATGGTCGCCAGCATGGCCGACAAGCCGATCATCTTCGCCATGGCCAACCCCGATCCGGAAATCACCCCGGAGGAAGCCCGCGCGGTCAGTCCCCATGCGATCATCGCAACCGGCCGTAGCGACTACCCCAATCAGGTCAACAACGTCCTTGGCTTCCCTTACATCTTCCGCGGTGCGCTGGACGTGCGCGCCAGCACGATCAACGATACGATGAAGATCGCTGCCGCCGAAGCCCTGGCCAAGCTGGCCCGCGAGGACGTGCCCGACGAAGTCCACTCCGCCTCCGCCGGCCGGCGTCTGGCGTTTGGGCCGGAGTACATCATCCCGAATGCTTTTGACCCGCGTCTGATCGCCCGGGTTCCCCCTGCCGTCGCCAAGGCTGCCATGGATTCCGGCGTCGCGCGCAAACCACTCGACGATCTGCGCCGTTACACCCGGGGCCTGTCCGGCCGTCTCGACCCCACCGCCGATGCGCTGGACGCCACGATGGAGACGGTGCGCGAAAATCCCCGCCGCGTGGTATTCGCCGAAGGCGAGGAGCAGAAGGTCGTCCGTGCCGCCGTCGCGTTCCGCAACGCCGGATACGGCACCCCGATCCTGATCGGGCGTGAGGACCGCGTGCGCAATACCCTGGCAGGTCTTGGCCTGGGCGATATCGAGGGCATCGAGATCCACAACGCCCGCCTGTCGGGCGCCAACGCCAAATACGTCGATTTCCTCTACAAGCGTCTGCAACGCCAGGGCCACCTTCAGCGCGACGTTCAGCGCATGGTGAACCAGGACCGTAACGTCTTCGCCGCCTGCATGGTCGCGACCGGCGATGCCGATGCCATGGTCACCGGCTTGACCCGGTCCGCGTCGGTCTGCCTGCACGACATCCGCCACGCCATCGCCCCAGCCAATGGCGGCATCGCGTTCGGCCTGACCCTGCTTGTCGGCATGCGCGGCAAGACGATCTTCCTGGCCGACTCGCTGGTCAACTTCCGCCCCGACGCCGCACAGCTAGCCGATATCGTCATCGGCGCCGCCGCCGCCGCCCGGCATTTGGGCCATGAGCCCAGAGTCGCGTTGCTGTCGCACTCGACGTTCGGCGATCCGCCGCATGATCGGGCCGTCCCGATGCGCGACGCGGTCGCGATCCTGGATCAGCGCCATGTGGACTTCGAATACGATGGGGAAATGAGCCCGGACGTGGCCCTGGAACCGTCGATCAGAGCGCTTTACCCGTTCTGCAGGTTGACGGGGGATGCCAATGTGCTGGTAGTTCCGGGCCTGCACTCGGCCCACATCGCGGCGCGTCTGGCGCATCACCTGGGCGGGGGAACCACCATCGGCCCGCTGCTGATCGGCATGGAAAAGCCGGTGCAGATCGTGCCGATGGATGCCTCGTCCAGCCAGATCGTCGATCTGGCGTGTTTGGCGGCCTATCAGGCTATCACGCAGTGACCGAACGGCCCCCGGCATCCCGGGGGCCCTTTGGTATCCGTCAGCCCGTAGGGCATCCCCGGGGAAACAGGCCAATCGCATCAAGGGTGGCACTTGTCGTTTGCCGAGGGACTGTCAGGGTCAAAATGCCGACCGGATATGTCCCGACAGACCTTTAGCTGCCCGCCCCAACCACGGCGCCGGTATCGATCAGCCCGGCGATTTCGGCTTCGGTGTAGCCCGCTTCCGCCAGGACGTCGCGCGAATGCTCCCCCATTCGTGGCGCCTGGAGGCGTATCCCCGGCCGGTCCCGATCTGGTCCGAACTCGATCGGCAAGGCGGGCAGACCCACCTTCCTGCCCTCGGTGCCGCCGATGCGGGAGATGAAGACATCCAAAAGCCCGCCCGTGGCCAGCAAATGCGGATCGGTGAACAGGTCGCCGGGCTGGCCGACGGGTGCCCAGGATACGTTCGCGCGTTCACACCTTGCCTCGACCTCTTTCTGGGGGATATCCGCGATCACCTCCTGCAACGCCGGAATCAGCCAGGACCGTTCGGCCAGTCGCTTGATGTTGGTGGCCAGGCGCGGGTCGGCCGCCAGTGCCTGAAGCGAGAACTCCTCGACGAAGCGGGTCCATTGCTGGTCGGAGGTCACGCCGATGAACAACTGGCCG
>JAKBCJ010000338.1 GCA_021807975.1 Pseudomonadota bacterium
ACTAAGGATGAAGGCGCGGCAGGAGCGGCCGGCGAGGATGGCACCGAAGCGCGAGACCTTGCCCCGCCGGGTGCCCGCGGCGACCCCGGCGCTGGCGTCCGGCGGGTCCGCGCCCGGATGGCGGCGGACGCTGCTGGCGATCGCGGAGTCGCTGGCGACCGATCGCGCGTCCCTGGCCGCCGCCGGGGCCGCTTTCTATGCGACGCTGGCGCTGTTCCCGGCGATCAGCACGCTGATCTCGCTCTATGGGCTGGTGTTCGACCGTGCCAGCGTGGCGCTGCAACTGCGGTTCCTGCAGGGGATCCTGCCGGGACCGGCCTATGCGCTGATCGCCGCGCGGGTGGGGGCGCTGGTGGACCAGCCGGTGGGACGACTCGGGCTGGGGCTGACGGTGGCCTCGGCGATCACGTTCTGGAGCGCGAGCGCGGGGACGCGGGCGGTGCTGGGGGCGCTGAACGTCGCCTATGGGGTGAGGGAGCGGCGCGGGTTCCTGCGCTTCCACGCGATGGCGCTGGCGATGACGCTGGCCGCGATGCTGGTGGCGGTGGGGGGGATCGCGGTGCTGGTGGCGTTGCCGGTGCTGGTGGCGTTCGTCGGGTTGGCGGCGCATGTGGCGGCGCTGGTGCATCTGGCCGGGTTCGGGATGCTGGTGGGGTTCGTCGCGACGTCGGTGGCGGTGCTGTACCGGGTGGGGCCGTCGCGCGACGGGCCGTCGCGCGAGGCGGGCAGGCGGCGGCGCCTGTGGCCGGGGGTGGTGGTGGCGACGGCGCTGTGGCTGGCGGCGTCGGGGGCGCTGAGCTTCTACGTGGCGAACCTGCCGAGTTTCGGGGCGACGTATGGGCCACTCGGTGCGGTTGTGGGGGTGATGCTGTGGTTCTACCTGAGCGTGTATGCGGTGCTGGTAGGGGCGGAGGTAAATGCGGTGGTGGTGGGTGGTTTTGATTGACGGTTGTGTCACGGTGTGCGAACGTAATCCTCTCAAAAGTCAGCTCGCCATTGCTCCGGAGCGTTCGTATGTCCGCTACGACGGCTACATTCACCTTTAATACTGGGTCTGCCGGTGCCTACGACTGGTCGGCCGTGTCCAACTGGACGACCGGGGCTGTTCCGATCAACGGCGAGGCGGTGTTTGTGGCGGGCGGGCCCTCCGGCGCTGTTTCAGTTGACGATGTCTCTGGCCTCTCGCTGTCGGCGCTTACGGTGCAGAACACGACCAGCGGGCGCACCATAATCCCCGGTGTGGTCGAGATCGCGCCTGGTAACACGCTGACCGTCACCGGCCCGATCGCCGGCAACGGCACGATCGACCTGCTTGGCGCCAACACGACCTTGGTGGCCGGGGTGAGCGATCTCGGCGGGCCTGCGGTCGCGTTCGATCTGAACGCCACCTCGGTCCCCGAAGAGATCGTGCTCACCGGGGCTTTGTCCCCGGGGCAGACCGTGACCGACCTCGGCAGGCTGGCGAATTTCTACTTCGGCGACTCCATCGATTTCACGATGTTCACCAACATCGGCACCGTGAATGCGGTGGCCGGCGGATCAATGCAGGTCGTTGGCACCCTGGCGGGTGGCGGGACGGCGACGTATGATTTCAATAACTATCAATCGAACATTACGGTGTTCAACGTCGTCAGCCAGGGAGCGAACGGGACGGTGCTCGAAGCGACCTGCTTCGCCGCGGGATCGCGTGTCCTGACGCCCGCCGGGGAGCGGGCGGTCGAGACTCTGGCCGAAGGGGATCTTCTGACCGTGCTGCATGACGGCGTCACCGCCGTTGAACCGATCTGCTGGGTTGGGCGGCTCAGCATCGATCTGCGGCGTCATGCCCGACCCGAAATGGTGGCCCCGGTGCGCATCCGGCGCGGGGCTTTCGCGGATGCCGTGCCGCACCGTGACCTGCTGCTGTCGCCGGAACACTGCGTGTTCACTGATGGGCACCTGGTTTCGGCAAAGTGCCTCGTGAACGGCATGACGATCGTGCAGGACTACGACCAGCCGGTGATCGAGTATTACCATATCGAAACGCGCGACCATGCGATGGTCCTGGCGGAAGGCCTGCCGGTCGAGACCTATCTGGATACCGGCAATCGGGCAATTTTCGAGAATGCCGGCACCGCGCTCATTCTGCACCCCGAGTTCCACATCAACGCCGGCCTGCGGCAATGGGCCAGCGATGCCTGCGCGCCGCTGGCCGACGACGCGGTGACGATCGAACCGATCTGGCGGCGGCTCGTCGCGCGGGCGCGCATGCAGGGCTATGTCCCGCCCGCGCGTGCGGTCACCGCGGAAACGGACCTCAGGCTGCGCGTCGGAGGGCGCAGCTTCGCGCCGGTCGTGCTTGCGCCGGACCGGGCGGTGTTCGCGTTGCCGGGCGGATTGGGCCGGGACATGGTGCTGACCTCGCGGTACGGGTCGCCGGCCGATCATGCCGCATGGCGGAACGATCATCGTCGGCTTGGGGTTGCGGTGCGGCAGATCGTCATTCGGTCCGGCCTGCAGGAGCAGGTGCTCACGATGGATCATCCGGCCCTGGCCGGTGGCTGGCATCCGGTCGAAGGAGCCGGGGCGGAGGCATGGCGCTGGACTGATGGGGAAGGGAGGATTCGTCTGCAGGACAGTCCGGCCGCCGCGGTGGTCGAAGTGCATCTCTGTGGGTCGATGACCTATCTGGTTCAGTCGGAGCCCGCCCGCGACTCCCGGGCCGCATGACTTAGGGCGCCGGATGATCGGCCGAAAAGTGCCCGATCCGTCTGCGGCCTGTTCCGACACCACGCGGCTTCCTGTGCTTCCGGTTTTCCCGTCACGTCGTGCGGGCCGAAGGGTGCCGCTTGGCTGACGATGGCCTCCGGCCGGGTGCGCCGATCGGGGTGTTGCCGCCGCCCGTCTGGTGCGTCGGCATGGAAGGGAGCGCCTCGACCTGGCTGTTCAACGCTGTCCTGCAGGTTGCCGGGGCGATGGTGCCTGGTCTGCCACCGGCGGTGGGGTGCTATGCCGCTCGTGCCGAGGATATCGCGGGGCTGCTCGCACCCGATCGCCTCACCGTGATCAAGTCGCACGCCGTGGGCCCGGCCGCCGCCGCGGTGTCCGGCGTCCGGTCGCGAGCCGTGTTCGTGTCCCTGCGCGATCCGCGTGATTGTGTCGTATCGCTGATGCTCTATCAGGCTCGGGCCTTTGCCTCGGCGCTGGAAGCCGTGGAGCGCTCGGCACAGGCCTGCGCCGACGCGGTGGCGGATCGCATGGCGGTGGTGTTGCGCTACGAGACCGGCTTCCCGGACCAGCCCGAGACCCTCGATGCGATTGCTGCGGCGCTCGGCGGCACGCTCGCCCCAGCTGCGCGGGAGGCGATTTTCGCCCGCACCCGCCGGGAGTCGATCGAGGCGGAGATCGCCCGATTTCCCGTGCGCGCCGACGTGTATCGCCACCCGAACGGGGACCTGGTCGATCTTGTCACCCAGTGGCATCGGCACCATGCCGGGCGGAGCGGCCAGATCGGGCGGTGGCGCCATTTTCTTGACATTGCCCAGGCATCCTGGATTGAGGCGCGATTTGAAGACTGGATGGATCGGTTCGACTATGTGACCGAATGGACACGGCGGACGACTCGCGAGGCTCCCGGCCAAACGGCGCCCGAGGTGTCCGACGCGCGATCGCGGACGGCGCCGGTCGGGGGCTGATTCCGCGGAAACCCGTTCTTTCATAATGGATTACCCAGGAATATCGGATGCGCGCGCCCGCCTGAGCCGGACCGGCCCGATTCGGGCACCCTCATCGCTGGAACGACCTAGGCCGCGCTGCAATGCTTGACTTTAACGCGAGCCGCGGGCTAAAACTTGTTCAGGCAGGGCAAAGAAAAACCTGCTGGATGAGATGCTTCGCCGCAAAAATTCGATGAGCGCGTCGGGCAGTTCCGAACTGATCTTCGGTGCCGCCCAAGGACGGGAGTAGGACGTTTATGCAGGCCAGACGGACGCCGGCAGCGATACTCGGCATGTCGCTCGTGGCGATGCTCGGTTTGGGGAGCATGCGCCCCGCGTCCGCGGCCGTGATTTTCGACAGCACCGGGCTTGGCGGCAGCACCGCTGATGTCGTTCCCCTGCTCAACAACACCCCGTTGGGGGATTCGTTCCTGGCCTCTTCGTCCTGGACTTTGACGGGGGTCACTCTTGACCTTCTTCTCTCCGGTGCCGCCACCGGCGGGTTCAATGTCTACTTGGAACAGAACAGCGGCAGTACCTCCGTACCTGCACCGAACGGGGTCAACGCTGTCCAGCTTGGCAGTGTTTCCGATAGCGCATTGTCGTCCACGGCCATCACGGCGGTCACGATTTCCGCTCCAGGTGGCGTCACGCTCACCAGCGGCGCGCGGTACTGGCTTGTGTTGGCCTATAGCGGAAGGGGCGCGACGACTGCCGCTGAATGGGTCTATGGGGCCGCCGCGCTCTCCCCGCCAGCCGCCGCGAGCGGCGAATACAGTTACTCATCCGGGCAGACGGCCCCGAACAATACGCTCTCTCCCTTCCAGATGTTGGTGACCGGAAACCTCAACATCCCAGGCGGCACGAATGTGCCCGAGCCCGCGACCCTGCCGCTGTTGGGTCTGCCGCTGGTCGGGCTGTATTGGAGCCGGAAACGCCGCCACCCGGTCTAGGGCGGGCCGGCGACCGTCACGTTCGATGACAGCGCGCCGCGAGCTTCAGTTTATATCTTTTTCAGGCTTGTGTCGCTTTTTTGAGGAGGCGCCGGAAGCGCCCATAGGAATCGGCGGCGTGGGCCTGCACAACCCTATCTTCCTTCGAAAGCCGGGCATCTCTTACGGACGGGACAACGGCGTGGTTGTGCGTCTGGGCGCCCCGCTCCTCCCCTACACCACCCCCCGCGCCTTCAGCCCCGCGATCTCCGCCTCCCCATAGCCCAGCGCCGCCAGCACCGCATCGGTGTGCTCGCCCAGTTCCGGCGCCGCGTTGCGCACGCTCCAGCCGCTGCGCGACAGCTCAACCGGCTGGCCCACCACCTCCACCTCCCCCAGCACCGGCTGCGGCACGCGGCGGGTGATGTTCAGGTGCTGCACCTGCGGGTCGGCGAAGACCTCGTTCATCTTGTAGATCGGGCCGCACGGCACCCCGGCCGCGTTCAGCGCCGCGATCCATTCCACCGAGGGCCGGGTGCGCGTCACTGCCGCGATCGCCGCGTTCAGCGCCGCGCGGTTGGCCGAACGCGCGGCGCCGGTGGCGAATGCGGGATCGGCGATCAGCGCCTCCGCCCCGATCGCCTGGCACAGCCGGGCGTAGATCGCGTCGCCGGCGGCGGCGATGTTGATGTGCCCGTCCGCCGTCTCGAACACCCCGGTGGGGATGGAGGTGGGATGGTCGTTGCCGGCCTGGCCCGGCACCTCATGGCCGATCAGCCAGCGCGCCGCCTGGAAATCCAGCATCGAGATCTGCGCCGC
>JAKBCJ010000339.1 GCA_021807975.1 Pseudomonadota bacterium
CTGACGGTCCTCCGGCACGTAACCGATGCCCGCCCTGGCGACCAGATCGCTGCGCAGACCGGCCAGTTCGCGGCCCCGGAACTGGACGCTGCCGCGCGGCGGCACCAGGCCCATGATCGCTTTGCAGGCCGTGGACCGCCCGACACCATTGCGACCCAACAACGAGACGATCTCACCCTCGTTCACGTCCAGATCAATGCCATGAAGAATATGGCTTTGCCCGTAGTAGGCGTGCAAATCGCGGACCTGAAGCATCATTCCTCCAGCGCCCCCAAATACGCTTCCTGCACCGCTCTATTGGCCCGTACCGCTTCGGGCGAGCCCGACGCGATCACCTGCCCATACACCAGAACAGTGATGGTATCGGCCAGATCGAACACCACCTTCATGTCGTGTTCCACCATCAGCAGTGTCTTGCCGTCCGTTACCCGCCGGATCAGTGCCATGGCATAATCCGTTTCGGTATTGCTCATACCGGCGGTCGGTTCGTCCAGCAGGATGACTGATGCGCCGCCGGCGATCGTCATGCCGATTTCCAACGCCCGCTGCTCCGCATAGGACAAAAGCCCGGCCAATATATCCCGCCGAGCGGCGAGGTTCAGGTCTTCCAGCAGGCGTTCGGCGGCCTCGTTCAGGGCTTTCTGCCGCCACAGCGGGGACCAGAACGAATAGCGGTATCCGTGACTCCATAGCAGCGCGCAGCGCAGGTTTTCGAATACTGACAGGCGATGGAAGATCGAGGTGATCTGGAAACTGCGCGACAGTCCCATGCGGTTGATCTTGTGCGGCGGCAGCGTATCGATCCGCTGGCCGTTGAGGAGAATCTCGCCCGAACTGATCGGGAAGCGCCCGCTGATCAGGTTGAAGCAGGTGGTCTTGCCCGCCCCGTTGGGGCCGATGATGCAGTGCCGCTCCCCCGGGGCGATATCCAGGGTCACGCCGCGGATGATTTCGGTCGGGCCGAAATTCTTCCGCACATCGCGCAGCGAGAGCGCGGTCATTGGCGAACCTCCGCACTCAGGCGTTCCCAGACGCGATGAAAGGCGGTGGCCTCGAACCGAAGCCAAACCCCGCCGATCAGCAGCGACGCCAGGGAGACGGCCCACGGCATCGTCGCGTGTACATCGATGGGATTACCGAACAGCGCCAGCGTCTTATCTTGCGCGGCGCCGATGGTCAGGAACGACATCAGTTCCACCAGCCCGACGAAACCCAGCAGCAACGCCAGTGCCGGCAGGACCAGCCGCAGGTATGGCACCGTCAGCCGCCCCAACCGGCCGGCCCGCTGGATCGGCCCATGCGCCTGGATGATCCCCGCCAGTCCGGACGGCGCGAAGATCACCATGCCGATGAACATCACGCCGACATAGACCAGCCAGGAGTTCGACAGCAGGCTGACCCCGCTTTGCAGCAGGGTAATCAGGATGGCGCCCAGGATCGGGCCGCCGAACACCGTGGTGCCGCCGATATAGGCCATCAGCAGTGCATTCGCCGACAACGGCGCGGCGAGGGCGTCGAACGTCACGATCTCATACGTGATGGCATACAGCCCGCCGCCGATGCCGGCGAAGAAGCCCGAGAGCGCGAACTGGATAAATCGCACCATGCGGGGGTCGTAACCGATGAACTGAGCCCGTTCGTAATTATCCCGGGTGGCGTTGGCCATGCGCCCGAGCGGCGTAAGGGTCAGGAAATACATCAGCGCGACGGCGATGAGGGTCCAGGCAATGATGAGGTAATAGACCTGAATGCCGGATGCATAGGTCAGCCCGAACAGGCTGTTGTCGATCATGCGGTCGGTGGTGACACCGCCCTCGCCGCCGAAGAAATGGTGGAACATCAGCGCGGCCGTTGCCATCAGCTCACCGATTCCCAGGGTGATCATCGCGAACGCCGTTGCACGCTGCTTTGTCGCCATTGCGCCGAACAGAATGGCCAGACCCAGGCCGGCGAACCCCGCCAGCAGTGGCATGACCTCCATCGGTACCGGCAGTTCGTCATGTCCGGCGGCGTTCAGGAAATGCACCATCGCATAGCCGCCGATGCCGAAGAATGTGGCGTGGCACAAAGAGAACAGGCCGGCCTGTCCCAGCAGCATGTTATAGGACAGCGCCAGGATGATCATCATGCCGGTCTGATTCAGCATGGAGACCAGGAATCCGTCCTGCCGGTGGTGCGGCCAGTCGTAGAATCCCCATGGCAACGCGATCGCGACCGCGATCAGGACCAGGATAAGCCAGCGGGACTTCATGTATCGCGCGTCCCCATCAAGCCCCTGGGCCGGAAGAACAGGATTGTCACCATCATCAGGAAAGGCAGCAGAGCGCCGATGCGGGCGACCGGCACGGTCAGGACTTCTGTCAGCAATGTGTCACCCGAAATCGCCAGCCCCAGCGGCCGCAGCAGATCGGCGATCGAGTAGTCGATGACCACGGCGAAGGTCTGGACCATCCCCATGACGATCGACGCAACGAAGCAGCCGGCCAGCGACCCGAGGCCGCCGAAGACCACTACGACGAAGACGATCGGCCCCATCGAGTCCGCCATGCCCGGCTCTGTCGTCTGGTAGTTGCCGCCGATCACACCGGCCAGGCCGGCCAGGACGCAGCCGCCGGCGAACACCATCGTGAATACCCGCGGCACATTGTGCCCAAGCGAACTGACCATCTGCGGATGGGTCAGCGCCGCCTGGATGATGAGGCCGACACGGGTCTTTTTCAGCAGCAGCCAGATACCCAGCAGCATCGCCGCGGAAATCAGCAGCATGAACGCCCGGTAGGCGGGGAAGTTGGAGCCGTAGAGAACGAACAGCGGGAAATCAAGCGACGGGGGCACCCGGTAGGCCATCGGCAGCATGCCCCAAGTCATCTGCACCACCCGCTGGATGATAAACACCAGCCCGAAGGTGAACAGCAGTTCGGCGATGTGCCCGTTCTGATGGGCGCGGCGCAATCCCCAGATTTCGATCGCCGCGCCGATCAGCCCGCACAGGATGGGGGCAGCGATCAGCGCGGGAAAGAACCCGACGTACTGGCTGACGGTGAACGCCAGATAGGCACCCAGCATGTAGATACTGGCGTGGGCGAAATTCAGCACGCCCATCATGCTGAAAATCAGTGTCAGGCCGCTGGCCAGCATGAACAGAAGCATGCCATAGACCAACCCGTTCAGTAACGAGATCAGCAAGGTCTCCATGATGGAAACGCCTTGATCCGATCAGGACTTGGGACGCTTCATCTTGCAGGTGGTCGGCAGCGTCAGATCGGCGGCCGACGCAATGAAGTCCGTCTTCCAGCCAAGGCCGGTCTTTTCAGAGTCGTATTTCACGTCCTTGGTGAAATGCGCCGCGTAATACGGCATCGAAATCTGGTGATCCTCCTTGCGCATCCATACCGGGAAGCCAACCAGATCGGTCGCCTTCATATCCTCCAGCGCCAGCGCGACCTTCAGCGGATCGGTGGAGCCGACCTTGTCGATTGCCCTTGTCAGCATCTGGAACATCGTCAGGAACGGCACCTCGGAAAAGTCGGTGTCGTGTTTCGCCCGCCAGCCGTTGTCGAATGCCTCGGCAGCGGGCTTATTCAGTTCCACCGGCACGTTGGGATGGAATTCGAGTACCGATGACAACCGGCCCTCGCCGGCCGAACCGATTGCCGTCGGCCCGCCGATCAGATGCGCCAGATAGGTATCGAACCGAACGTTCAGCCCATCGTCCACCGCCGCCTTGATCAGCAGGTTCAGGTCGCGATTGTAGTTGCCGGTGATGACCGATTGCGCGCCGGATGCCTTGATCTTGGCGATGTAGGAGGAGAAATCCTGAACCTTGCCGAATGGCATCAATTCATCGCCGACGATCTGGATATCGGGGCGCAGCTTCGCCAGCCATTTCTTGGTGTCATGCTGCACCGACTGGCCGAACAGGTAGTCCTGGTTCAGCAGGTACACCTTCTTGACCTCGGGCGGGAGTGCCCTGATACGGGCGGCGGCCCGCATCTCCACATTGCCGGTGAAGCGGAACTGCCAGAAATCGCATTGTTCATTGGTCAGTTCGGTCGCCAGCGCGCCGCAGTTCAGATACAGAACGCGGTTATCGGGGTTGCGGGCGTTGTGTTTCGACACACCTTCAACCAACGCCGACCCGACATTGGAGCCGGTGCATTGCATCACAAACGGAATGTTCTGGTCGGTGACTTTCTTCAGCGCGATAAGAGCCTCGGCCGGCTGCAATTTGTCATCGAAGGGAACAACCTCGAATTTCCTGCCAAGCGCGCCGCCATCGGCGTTCACCTTCTGAATGATGTATTCGAACACCTTCAGGAACTCGTCGCCGCCCGATGCGAATGGGCCCGAGAGCGGATCGATATAGGCGACCTTGATGGTACCGTCGGCCGCCGCGGCGGGAAGCGCGGCGGTTCCCGCGGAAAATGCAACAGCAGCGGCGAGCAGTCCTTGGACAAGACGCATCTTATTTCCCCCGTGGCCCGTATTGGGACCGTGTCATTATTGGGTGAACAGTAGCCACCGCCGGAAGTTCGAGTCAATCGGCGGTCCATGACAAATGCCACCACATCGCTGAATAAAAACCCCCGCCGGCAGCTGCCGGCGGGGGCGGCCCGACCGGGCTGTTACTTCGCGCGGTACGATTTGTGGCAGGCGCCGCATGCCTCGCCCAGCACCTTGGTGTCGGCGGCTACGGCGGCGGAGTCGCCGGCCTTTGCATCGGTTGCCAACTTGGTTGCGGCATCGCCCAGACGCATCGCCGCCTTCTGGAAGCCGGCGGAATCCGACCAGATTGCCGGCAGGGCTTTGGTGTCGCCGCCGTGTTCCGAACCCTTCGGGAACATCGTCGGGATCACGCCGGCCCATTCGGCGATCGCCTTGGCAGGGGTTTCAAGCTGCTTGACGTCCCCGTTCGCTTTCACCACCGAACGGATGTAGGCGAAATCGCCGCTGTTCAGGAAGAACGCTGCCTGACGTGTCGCGATGGGGTCCGGGCCATCCGCACGGGCCATGCCCAACGGGGTTACGATCGAGGCAGCCAGAACCGCAGCGGCGTACCATGTTATATGTTTTGTCATGCGCTAAAGCCTTCCAAGTCGGTTATTGCCGGGAATATTCAGTAACGATCCGGGATCGCCAGCAGGATTCGCTAGCAGATTTGGCGGCGACCGGACAGACTGGCCGGGTCTGGAAAAAAGGATATTCATGACATCCATACGTTCTCTCGCCGTATTCTGCGGCTCTCGCCTTGGCAATAAGCCGGATTATGCGGCGGCTGGCCGCACCCTGGGCCAGGGGATGGCGCGGGCCGGTATTCGGCTGGTGTACGGCGGCGGCCGGATCGGCATCATGGGCGTGGTCGCCGATGCGGTGCTGGCGGCCGGCGGACAGGTGCTGGGGGTTATCCCGGACTTTCTGACCAAAATGGAAGTCGCGCATGAGA
>JAKBCJ010000340.1 GCA_021807975.1 Pseudomonadota bacterium
TGAGAAGCTGAGGCGCTGGCAGTCGATCGCGCTGGCGCTGGACGCGGAAAATCAGCGGCTGAAGGCCAGCCTCAACTGGATCCCCGACCCCGGTGCATCGTTCGTCACCGCGCGGGTGGTCGCCGATGCCGGGGGCGTCTATGCCCGGGCGGTGCTGCTGTCGGTCGGGCCGAACCATGGCATCCGCAAGGGCGAGATCGCGGTTGATGAGCGTGGGCTGATCGGCCGCATCACCGAGGTTGGATCGCGCACCGCACGGGTGCTGCTGATCACGGACCTGAACAGCCGGATTCCGGTGATGATGGAAACCTCACGCGCACACGCCATCCTGGTGGGAACCAACGGGCCGCGCCCGCGGCTGCAATACTGGCCGGAGGGGATTCTGCCGCGGGAAGGCGAGCGGATCGTCACCAGCGCCGAAGCCAACGCGTTTCCGGCCAATCTGCCGATCGGCACCGTGCATTACAGCGCCAGCGGCGCGGCGGAGGTGGAACCGGCGGCGATGCTGCAGAAGCTGGAGGTCGTGCGCATTTTCGACTACGGCCAGAACGGCGTGACGGCGCCGGAGTCAACACCCTCAACGCCCGGACGGCATTAATGGCCGCGATCGACCGGCGCCCCGGTATCCGGCCCAGGGCCAGCCTGGGGCGGCGTTTGGATGTGATGGCCCGGGTCGGTTTCCCGGCATGTACCACGGTTCTGCTGATGCTGCTGACACAGGCACCGCTGGATATTCCCGAACAGGCCGCGCTGCTGCCGGCGGTGGCGCTGAGCTGCGTCTGGTTCTGGTCGCTGTTCCGCCCCGGCAATCTGCCGCCTCCGGTCGTGTTCGGCATCGGGCTGCTGCTGGACCTGCTGGGCTATCTGCCGCTTGGGGTCGGGATTTTCACCCTGCTGGCGGTGCAGGCGGCGGCGCTTGGCATGCGCCGGCCGCTGTCCCGGCGGGGGTTCTTCTGGATGTGGGGCGCGTTCACCGCGGTTGCGGCCGGGGCGTCGCTGCTGATCTGGCTGCTGAGCATGCTGCTGATGTTCCACCTACTGGCGCCGTATCCGGCGATTTTCGTCGCCGCGCTCAGCATCGCGGTGTTTCCATTACTGGCCGTTCCGTTCGCCGCCGCCCACCGCTCGGTCGCCGACCCGGACCGGGCCTGACCATGAAACGCGATGGCGAACAGACCGGCGTATTCACCCGGCGCGCGCTGCTGACGATGGGCGGGCAGGCCGCCGTGCTGGGCACGCTGGGGGTGCGGCTGTATCAGGTGCAAGTGGAGCAGGGCGCGCGATACAACACGATGGCGGATGAAAACCGCATCAGCGCCCGGATGATCGCCCCGCCGCGCGGGCGCATCCTGGACCGGTTCGGCCTGGTGGTGGGCGGCAGCACGACGAACTGGCGGGCGGTACTGATCGCGGAGCAGGCGAACAACATCCCCGCGACGCTGGATGCGTTTTCGGCCCTGCTGCCGCTGAGCGAATACGAACGCGCACGGATCGACCGCGAACTGCGCCGGCACCGCAAATTCATCCCGGTGCTGATCCGCGAGTTCCTCACCTGGGACGAGATGGCCGCGATCGAGGTCAACGCACCCGATCTGCCCGGCATCGTGGTCGATGCCGGCACGTCCCGCAGTTACCCGTATGGCGAGAAACTGGCGCATGTCGTCGGCTACGTGGCCCCCCCGAACGAGGCGGATGTCGCCGATGACCCGCTGTTGGGGCTGCCAGGCTTGCGGATCGGGCGGGCCGGGATGGAGAAGTTCCACGACCTGGGGCTGCGCGGGCGGGCGGGGTCGGTGCAACTGGAGGTGAACGCGGTCGGCCGGGTGATCCGGGAACTCGACCGCCAGGAAGGCGTGCCGGGCGAGGATGTCGGCCTGACGATCGACGCGGGCTTGCAGGAAGCGGTGCTGACCACGCTGGGCGACGAGAGCGCGAGCGCAGTGGTGATGGATTGCCGCAACGGCGAGGTGCTGGCGATGGCGACCAATCCGTCATTCGATCCGTCGGTGTTCAATTCCGGCGTGTCGCAGGCGCAGTGGCTGGAATGGACCAAGGACCGCCGCACGCCGCTGATCAACAAGGCCACGTCGGGGCTGTATGCGCCGGGTTCCACCTTCAAGATGGCGGTGGCACTGGCGGGGATCGAGGCCAAGGCGATCACCCCGGCCGACCGGATCGACTGCCCGGGCTACCTGGACCTGGGCGACACGCGGTTCCACTGCTGGCGCCGGGGCGGGCACGGCATGCTGGACCTGCGCGGCGGCCTGAAGAACAGTTGCGATGTGTATTTCTACGAGGTCGCGCGCCGCACCGGCATGGACCACATCGCGGCGATGGCCAACCGGCTGGGGCTTGGGGTGGAACTGGAGCTGGATTTGCCGGGCCAGCGGCCGGGGCTGATCCCCACCCGTGAATGGCGCATGAGCCACGGCCATGCTTGGAACATCGGCGACACCATCGTCAGCGGCATCGGGCAGGGGTTCATTCAGGTAACGCCGCTGCAACTGGCGACCTATGTCTCCCGTCTGGCCAGCGGGCGGCTGGTGCAGCCGCATCTGACGCGCAAACTGGCCGGGGCGATGCAGCCCGGCGCGGAGCCGGACGACTGGTCCATGCTGGGCGTGTCCGAAAAGCTGCTGCACAACGTGCGCGAAGGGATGTGGGCGGTGGTGAACGAGCAGGGTGGCACGGCGCCGCTGGCTCGGCTGGCCGACCCGGCGGTGCAACTGGCGGGCAAGACCGGGTCGGCGCAGGTGCGGCGGGTGTCGCGCGAACTGCGCGAGAGCGGGCATTTCGACAGCGAGAAGCTGCCTTGGGAGTACCGCCCGCATGCGCTGTTCGTGGCCTATGCCCCATACGATGCGCCGCGCTATGCGCTGGCGGTGGTGATCGAGCACGGCAACGCGGGTGCCGCGGCCGCCGCGCCGATGGCACGCGATATCATGACGCAGGTGCTGCGCCGCGATCCGGCAAACCGCACCGAGGCGCCCTCGGCGCAGGTCGCGCAGGTGGCTCCATGATGGACCGGCGGTTGTGGCGGGAGCCGTCGTTCGATCTGGCCGGCAAGGTGCTGCGGGTCAACTGGCTGTATATGCTGCTGCTGTGCGCCCTGGCCGGGGTGGGCTACGCGACGCTGTACAGCGCGGGCGGCGGTTCGGCGGAGCCATACGCGACCAGGCATGCGATGCGGTTCGGTATCGGGCTGATCATGATGCTGGCGATTGGCATGGTGGATATCCGGGTTATCGCGCGACTGGCGTGGCCTGCGTGGCTGGGCGGGGTGATCCTGCTGGCGCTGGTGTTGCGCATGGGCCATGTGGGCAAGGGCGCGCAACGCTGGCTGGAACTTGGGGGGGTGCAACTGCAGCCGTCGGAACTGATGAAGCTGGCGCTGGTGCTCGCGCTGGCGTCCTGGTTCCATCGGGCCTCCCGGGAGCGGATGGGTAATCCGCTGTTTCTGATCCCGCCGATCGTCGCGGTGCTGATTCCGGTCGGGCTGATCCTGAAAGAGCCGAACCTGGGGACGGCGGCGATCACCGCGATGCTGGGCGGGGCGATTTTCTTCGCTGCCGGGGTGCGGTGGTGGAAATTCATGCTGGTGCTGCTGCCTTTGCCGTTTCTGGCGCACTTTGCCTATGGTCATCTGCACGACTACCAGCGCGCGCGGATCGACACATTTCTACACCCTGAAAGCGACCCTCTGGGCGCGGGTTACAACATCATCCAGTCGAAGATCGCGCTGGGGTCGGGCGGGATGTGGGGCAAGGGCTATTTGCAGGGCACCCAGGCGCATCTTGATTTCCTGCCGGAAAAGCAGACCGACTTCATCTTCACCATCATCGGCGAGGAATGGGGGTTCGTTGGCGGAATCGCGGTGATCGCCCTGCTGGGGCTGATTATCCTGGGCGGCATGCTGATCGCGCTGCGCTGCCGCAACCAGTTCGGGCGGCTGGTGGCGCTTGGTATCTCGTGCAACTTCTTTTTGTATGTGTTCGTCAACATCGCGATGGTGATGGGGGCGATCCCGGTCGGTGGGGTGCCGTTGCCGCTGGTGTCGCACGGCGGGTCGGCGATGCTGACGGTGATGGTGGGGTTCGGCATCCTGATGTCGGTGCATGTGCATCGCGATGTGGAGTTTCCCTCGGTTCGGGATGACCGGTGATGCGTCCGGGCCTGCTGGCGGCCTACCGGAACACCGTCTATCGGGCGGGCGACGTTTCGGTGCGCCCGGGACGGCGGTGTGCGGGGATGGACCGGCTGCTGCTGGCGCATGGGGGTCGCCGGGGGGCTTTGATCTCGGCCGATAATCCGTATTCCAGACGCATGCCGCCGGGCTGGAACCGGCGGATGCGGCTTCGGTTGGCGGAAGCGCTGCGGCGGCGGCGGTATTTGCCGGCCACGGGATGCTGGCGCGACTGGTCGGAGGCGCATTTTCTTGTGCTCGGCGATCCGGCGGCGGCGATCCGGCTGGCGCGGCGGTTTCGCCAAAACGCGATCGTGATCATAGGCCTGCGGCAAGCCGCCTATCTTCTGATAACGTCATAGCGCGCCACTCGGCACCGGGTTCGTCTGCCGCGACGGGCAAATGCCTCGGGAGGGCGCATCGGCGTTCGAGCAGTTGGTGGATCAGCGTGGCCATTGGCCGGCGGCGTTGCCGCGGGAACCGGCGGGGGCGTTCGGTTACAGCGCCTGCGCTGATGCCTGTACCAAGTTGTTGCGGGGCTTGGTTCAGCCCCGGCGCCTTAGCCCCAGCGTCCTAAGCCGGCGGCGCGTGCCCGCCGGGCGACGTACCATATCCATAGGCATTGCGGCACCAGCGTCAGGAACGGCACGGGCGGTTTCAGCGGCGAGGGCAGGGCGATGAACAGCAGGCAGCATGCTCCGCCGAACAGCGCGAAGCCCCAGTGTATCAGCGTAACGGCGACGGCAGGGACACCGGAACGCTGTGCCACCTGATAGAGATGGCCACGGTGAGGCCGGGTGACGGACTCTCCGGCAAGGGTGCGGCGCACCAGGGTGAAACCCACGTCGAACAATACCCCCGACAGCAGCATGGGCATCAGCAGGAACGACAGTTCCACCCCGTCGAACCGGCTGGCGACCACGGCCAGCACGGCCAGCATGAAGCCGCAGAACTGGCTGCCGACATCGCCCATGAAGATCCGGGCCTTGGGGAAGTTGAACGGCAGGAACCCCGCCAGGCCCGCCGCCAGCAGCCCGGCCGCGGCATAGGCGAACCAGCCGCCATGCTGTTCGGCAATGAAAACGATGAACAGGCAGGCGATCAGCGACACACCGCTGGCCAGACCGTTCAGTCCGTCGATGAAGTTCATCGCGTTGGTGGTGAACAGAAGCCAGGCCAGGGTGGCGGCAATACCGATCCATGCGAATGGCACCGGCCCCAGATAGGGGATGCGGAAGTCGGTCACGTAAAGC
>JAKBCJ010000341.1 GCA_021807975.1 Pseudomonadota bacterium
GCGCTTCCAGGAGGCCCCCGGCGACCCGGGATGTGCCGCAACACCCCGCCCGACCCGGCTTCCCGCCGGTTGCATCCAAGGCAACAAGGCAAATTAGCCGCGAATGCACGCCGATGCCGCGTTCCGACTCAAAGATCGCGGACGACTGGCCGCACCTCAACCCGAGCCGTACCGAAATAGGGCAATAGGCACACGCGCAACTCGTTCGCCGCCAAGTAATTGATGCATTGCGCCATAGGTGTATTGTTCAGCGCACGAACACCATTCAGTTCAACCAAGACGCTACCGCCAATCAACAAGTCGCTCACCTACTCGCCAATAACGACATCGCCGTAATGCGCCGAAATCGCCTGATGCTGGAAGACCGCCAGCCCAGCCTTCCTCAAATCGTGCTCCAAGGTATTTTCACACATTTTTTCCGCGAAACCAGCGCCCAGCTCATTCATAACCCGAAAAGCGCAGCCGATAACGGCCCTCCAAAGCCGATCCACCCCCGCACGATCGGCGTGCATCTGTGGCGAAAATCCATTACTTGCAACAGTTCGTCCACATCCAGTTCCCGGCTCGAGCAGACCCTCCGAAACGCAAAATGGTTAACATACCGTGAACAAACACCCTAGGAACGTATATTGACTATTTTCCCAATTTCTTCTAAAAACCACCAATGGAAATCCAGCCCCAACCCCCAAACCCGCCCCTGGACCTCCCAGCCCGGGCATACCGCCATCTGGTCCACACCCTTCTGGCCCTGCTCCCGCCGCCAATAGAAGACACCCCCGAAGCCACCCTAACCAGGAACCACGCCGCCATCGCCAGAATAGCCGCTCTGGCCCCCGTCAACGCGGACGAAGCCGAACTCGCCGCGCAATGCATCGCCGCCCGCGCCCAAGCCGAGGACCTGCTTCGCCTGACCCGCCTCCACGCCGACGACATAAATATCGTCATCAGACTGAACGCCCAGTACGCGTCGATGATCCGCGCCTCGCTGTCCGCTCACAACCGCCTGCTGCGCGAACAGCAACAGCGCCGCAAACGCGAATCCACCCCGGGCGCCGCGGACCAGGACGAATGGACTCGCCATATCGCTGCCCGGGCCATGCTCGAAGCCCTCCCCGTGGCGCCCACGCGTCCGGAAATCGCAAAGAAAGAGACAGAATCCCACGTACCGAAAACCGAGACACCCAAGAGACGCTACGACCCCCAAACCGTCGCCGCCATCGACGCCCATATCGACGCTGTCATTCGCGCCGCCCATCGGGACCGCCAGACTTACGGTCTGCCACGCCCGAACAACGCCGCCCAACTGCGATCCAGCGCATAGACAGACCGGCAGGCACTGGTGCAGTCTGCGCTTATGCGCACGATCATAGCCCTTGGTCTGTTGTCCCTGCTGACAGCCTGTTCCGGAAACCCCGCCGATTACGGCATTACCGGACCGGGAAAGTCGCCCGCGCCAGCCGTGACGCTGGGGCCAACGCCTGATAAAACAACCGGTGTAGGCGTAACCACAACGGGAACCAATTATGGTCCCAGCAATGGTGCCAACACCGGGAACGGTTTCGGCGGGTTCTGGGGGTATAACTAAGCCATTTCTGTAACGAATGGCGGCCCCAAGGGCGCTAAGGACGATAGTCCGCCCCGATGCCGGCCAGGCATCGCCGGCATGAAGACCGACGGATCGCCTCGCTGTCCCCAAACCGGGGGTGAGCAGGTCCGGCCCGCTGCGTGACCTACTGAAGATCGAGATCGGGCTGAAGATCGAGATCGGGTGGCCGCCGTGTCCGCGATACCGGATGTTCGGCCGGCGAAGGCTGCTTTTGCCGCGATCCCCGTACAACAAAAAGTCCCGGGTATGGCAACCGCCATACCCGGGACCCTCTGTTAGGCCAGAAAGTGCTAGTGCGCGACGAACGAAGGCATTTGGAACATTTCACCCAGGTTCAGGATGAACTGCAAGCCAACGACCACGTCGTTATTCAAGGTCTTGGAACCCGTGGAGTAGTTCGGCTGGCCAGAGGGGTTATCCGGGTTCACGACGTATTGGACATACGGCGCGATCGTCAACCCACGCGCGACAGCGAAGTCGTAGTCCGCTTCAAAGGCCCACTGGTCGGTCCTGGCGGATGTATAACCTTGCTGAGCGGCGATGCTGTCGTTGTGTTTATACAACGACGCCATGATGCCGAACGCGTCGCCAGGCCGTGCCGTGCCGAACGGCGCACGATCCCAGATACCAGCGGTGTACTGACCGTAGAACGGGGCACCCTGGCTGAACGTTTCAACGCTGGCAAACGCGGTCAAGCTCTGCTTGGTCGCGCGATCCGGACGCCACAGAGCCTGTTCGGCCCATGCATAGTACGACTGGCGACCATACGCGATCGACCCATTGGCCGTCGTGTAGGACGAGCTGTCGTTATACATGCCGATGTAGTAATCGGACGGCAAACGGGCACTTGCGAACGATGTCTTGTAGCCGATCTGCAAGATCGAGAACACACCGACGGAGTGTTCGGTATTCCAGTTCGTGCCGCTGTAGTTGAAGCCCGTCTGGCTGGGATCTTCGTTATACATACCAGCGCGGATGTAGGTTTCCGGCGTGACTTGGAAGTTCACCCGGCCGCCCCACTGGGCATAGCCATAAGGCGAGCTGTTGTTGCTGAGGTAGAAGGTGCCCGGCTGCGCGCACATGATGCTGCTGATGAATGCGCAGGAAATGTCGTTGAACAAGAAGTCGGTTGTCGGCTGCGTACGACCCAGTTTGAAGTCCAGGCGGTCGTTGTCGAAGCCCTGTTCCCAGTACAGTTCAGCCAGGCCGAAGCGCAGCGATTCAGCGTCGTACTGCATCAGCACGCTGGTTCCGGCGATGCCGCCCGGACCGCCAAGACCCTGCGGACCACCGGCGCCACTGCGCTGATCGAAGCCGATATGGACCGACGCACCCGTCAGGCCCATGATCGTCTGCAGATCGAACACTGCGGAACCGTTGATCTGACCTACCGGGGCGACGCCCGTCTTTACGCCGCCGGACAGCAGCGCGCCGATGTTTTCGTCCACCCCGATGTTAACGAACACGCCCTTCTGGGCCATGGCCTGACCAAACGACACGATCTGGTCGTAGGCGCCAACCAAGCCGGTTGCCGGGGGAACTTGGTCGGTGGTTTGTGCGCTGGCGGGGGTCGGAACACCTGCAAGGGCAAACACGGCTGCCGCCGTGGACAGCCCCAAAATGTAACGCATCTTACGCATAAGAAACTCCTTTTAGACCGTCACCGGTCATGTGCTTTAGTTGACAGTCTTTAGCGAGGGTCGCCCGCCCCTGGCCGGGGCAGGCTCGCCGTTTCGCCTACTTAGGCGTGGGCAAACCGTCGAGTGCCCGCTGGCGGATGATCCCGTTCACCAAATCGTTGGCAAACTGGTGGCTGGCCGCTTCAGCAAAGTCGAGTGCCCGGGCCGGGGTGCCAGGGCGCGGCAGGTCCATAACCTGCGGGCTTACGGGTGCAACAAACCCAACCAGCAGCTTGCCGCTCTGGGAAGATGTGAATTTGCCCGAAATCGTCAAAGCACCCGCGGTCGTGCCGGGACCTTCCGGCATACCCACCAGCGTCGCGGGAAGGCCGCTCGGTCCATTGGCATTGTAATCGGCGTGCGGCGGCGTGATCTTCGCCAGAATCAGCGAGATCGTCATAACGCCCGGACCGGCCTGGTTGACGATCTTGAAGTGACGGCCCACCTCTTCGCGGACATCCTTCGTCAGCATAGCGGCAACCTGATCGACCTCTGCTGCGCTGAGATCAGAATAGGACGACCCTTGGCCACGATAGACCGTGACGGGCGGAATCATATAAGCGGTCGCCATGCGCTCCGATTGGCTAAGGTCAGGAGACCGCCAAATCCGCACATCCGGCGTCGCCGCACCAGCCAGATCCGGCGCCTTCTTCAAGGGAACATCGGTCCCAAGAGCAGCGGTCCCGGGGTTCGCGCACGCAGACAGCATAATGCCCAGCGCCGCCACAACGCCCATGCCTGTCAGCGGCTTGCGGGCAGACCGCATCCGCGAGAACACGGACGAACCGCCACTCGTAAGCTGGTCCGATGATCGTGTAACGTCGTTACTTTTCATGTCTAAAGCCCCCTCGATCCGTTTCCACGCGGCGCACTGACGAACCCGCCACGCGTTCGCCGACGCACCCGACATTACCCCGACATGACAGTCAATCTCAGGTAGAATAAAAAAACCTTCATCTAATTTATGGTTACAATTAAAAAAGCCCGCTACGGCTGCCACGGCACGGTTAGTCCTCGATTTTGGCAAGAAAGACGCATGATGCTTTTGTACCACATGAAAAGCCGAAATGTGACAGGCCCGTGTCGCAGCCTCCCGGCGCCATTCCGGAACGCCGATTCCAGGGAGTAGCGCACGGTTCCAACCGGCTGTACACCGTCCTGGCTTCATCACCGCCCGACAGGCCAACATGCTCCGATCCAACCTGAATCCCCGATCCGAGGACTTCGCCGCTAACGCCGCCTCTATGGGCGCCCTGGTCGCCGACCTCCGCGACAAGGTCGCCGCCGCGGCGCAAGGCGGGGGGGCAACTGCCCGGGACCGCCATACCGCACGCGGTAAGCTGCTGCCGCGCGACCGGGTCGCCGCGCTGATCGATCCCGGCTCTCCATTCCTGGAGTTCTCCCAGCTCGCGGCATACGGGCTGTATGGCGGCGATGTTCCCGCCGCCGGCATCGTCACCGGCATCGGCCGCGTATCGGGCCAGGAATGTGTCATCGTCGCCAACGATGCCACCGTCAAAGGCGGCACCTATTTCCCGATGACGGTGAAGAAACACCTGCGGGCGCAGGAGATCGCGCGCGGCAACAACCTCCCATGTCTCTATCTGGTGGACTCGGGCGGCGCCTTCCTGCCGCTGCAGGACGAAATCTTCCCCGACCGGGAGCATTTCGGCCGCATCTTCTTCAATCAGGCCAATATGTCCGCCGAGGGCATTCCGCAAATCGCCGTCGTCATGGGCTCCTGCACCGCCGGCGGCGCCTATGTCCCGGCCATGAGCGACGAGAGCATCATCGTCCGCAAGCAGGGCACGATCTTCCTGGGCGGCCCGCCCCTGGTGCAGGCCGCGACCGGCGAGATCGTCTCGGCCGAAGACCTGGGCGGCGCCGACGTTCATGCCCGCACCTCCGGCGTCGTCGATCATTATGCCCGCAACGACCGCCACGCGCTGTCGATCTGCCGGCGCATCGTCGCCGGGCTGAACCGCGCCAAACCCGCCATCGCGGCGGCGAGAGCCCCCGAACCGCCGAAATACGACCCGGCGGAACTGCGCGGTGTCGTCCCCGTCGATCTGCGCGCGCCCTACGATGTGCGTGAGGTCATCGCCCGTATCGTCGATGGCAGCGACTTCGATGAG